>NZ_JBEOOG010000059.1:0-24774 GCF_040308965.1 Pseudoalteromonas sp. MER144-MNA-CIBAN-0113 | reverse complement strand
TCCAATCGTTCTTGGTCGAAAGATCGGATCTCGGAACAGGCATTTAGTTCAATTTTCTTAAACGAGATTCAGGTTAAGTACAGCGCTACAAATTCTTCAAAATGGATAAGGTGGTTATACGCTTTTACGCTAGAAAAATGCGGCTCGTCTTTTTTTAACCAATAACCTATGCCTAATTTAGAGCGCTTTTTCCACGAGGTGGTGGGTAATAAATGATGGCGGCCATAAAGCTGTTGGCTAATATCGTCGGGTAAATCCAGCGCAAGCGTTTGCTCTTTGTAAATGCCTAGTTGCTCAATGAGTTGATGGATAGCTAATAACATAGGCCCTGCTACATCGTCAGCATATACCTGATCGCCCGAGAGCAATAGCAACTGCGCCCCTTGCTGATTATTACTGCGTTGAGTAGCTTGCCACTGACTTGAACTAACTAGGCTGTCTTTTGCGGGATGATGTGCATTACGACACGAGCCATGTAATATTTGCGTCAATCTTTTGGGGATCACAAACGCAGGTAACGCACCATCATTAAAACTAAACGCTGATAAATCAACGGGGCTGTCATCAAAAAATAACTGATATTGTAGTAATATGTCGCGCGGGAACTGACTGTTTATGGGTTTAATAACTATGAACTGTAAAAATAAATGTTCACCCAGTCTAACGCTATTTTGTTCGCTATAGCATTCGTAGCCCATTAGCTCTATACGGCCGTTTACCTGCTTTGAGGTAGCAAACTGAATACAAACTGTGGTTTTTTCTGCTCGGCGCACCATAGGCCCCATAAGTAACAGCGGGTGTTGCACCGAGAGAGTCGTCATGTGGTTAGCCTTTAGCTGCTAATTTAAATAAAGAATAAAAATTATCGGTGGTGGCCTTTGCCAATTCGTTAAAGCTAATGCCTTTGAGTTCACTAATATAATAAGCAACGTCTTCCACATACGCTGGCTGATTAGTTTTACCACGGTACGGTACTGGGGCTAAATACGGCGAGTCGGTTTCAATAAGCAGTCGATCAAGTGGGATTTGTTTTACCACTTCTTTAAGTTCTACCGCATTTTTAAAGGTTACAATGCCTGAAATAGAAATATAAAAACCCATATCAATGGCTTTTTTGGCCATATCCCAATCTTCGGTAAAGCAATGTAATACCCCACCGCAGTTTTCTGCTTTGTGTTCACGCATTAAATTAATGGTGTCGGCACGTGCGTCGCGGGTATGAATAATAAGTGGCTTTTGTAATTCGTTGGCTACTTCAATATGGCCAACAAAGCTTGCTTGCTGCACTGCGTGAGTATCTTTTGCATAATAGTAGTCAAGCCCGGTTTCGCCAATAGCCACTACTTTGTGGTGCGAGGCTAAATCAATTAATTGCTGTTTGTTGAGCGCGTCTTTTTGATCAAGCGGATGTACACCACATGACGCTGATACGTCGTCGTAATGCTTAATTTGCTCTAGCATATTAGGGAACTGATCAAGTGTGACGCTCACACATAAAAAGTGTTCTACTTTTTTGGCACGGGCGTTATCAAGTACTTGGTCCAGGTTTAAATCGAGTTTATCAAAATCAAGACGGTCTAAATGGCAATGAGAATCTACAATCAAAATAAGGCCTGTTTTTACTACATGGTATAAGTTGGATTGCCGGAGTTTAACATAGTCCCCAGCAGTTTTTCGATCTTCGCGTTTAGGTTTGTTTTATCATCTAAAAAGCTAATGCCGATCCCCGGAGGGTTTGAGCTTTGTGCACCTTGCGGAGTGATCCACGTGACTTTACCGGTGACCACATCGTCTTCTAAGGCATCAGGTAAGGTTACTCGTAAAGCGAGTGAATACCCAGGCTCATAACGCATATTGGTGCGTACAAATAGCCCCCCTTTTTTTAAAAAAGGCATGTAGCAGCGATATAGTTCGTCAAGGTCATCTATATCAACTAATAGCTCTTGCATATCTAATCCTTTTTATTGGTTGCGTAATGTATACGCTAGTCGTGATACCGCAAGCGGTAAGTTTAGCCCAAGAATTTGTATGTTATTTTGTAAAAAATCATTCAAGGCTTGCTGTGCAACTTGGTAGGCTTCAAAACTCATGCCGTTTAAAAGCTGCTGTTTTAGCTGCTCACTTAAAAATAAGGTAAAAATACGAACAAGCTCAGGCTGTTTATTTATTATATCGACTAACGCATTGAAATTATGGCTTTGTTTAAACTCAGTTGCAAATTTATAGAGTGTATCAATACTTTCTAGCTGATTTTGCTGTTGCCACTGCTTTACTTGCAGGGGTTGACTGTAAAACAATGATAACCATGGGTAGTTAGGCACATCTAAAGAACTTAGCCACTGCTGTGCCAGCTGGCTATTGGTTACTTTGACCTCAGTTTTAGCACAGCGGCTTAAAATAGTCGCTGGTAATTGCGCCGCTTGGCTGGTTGTGAGAATTAAAAACCGGCTGTTACTGGGCTCTTCTAAGGTTTTTAATAATGCATTTGCTGCCGCCGTGGTCATTTTTTCGCAGTTTTCAATAATCGCCACTTTGTTGCCATTTTGCGCTGCCGACTGGTGCATAAAATCGCTTATGCCGCGTATGTCGTCTACACCTATGCTTTGCCCTTCTACTTGAGTAACGCGTTTATCTGGGTGCGTCCCAGCTAGGTTTAACGAGCAGCTTTTACACTGCCCACACGGCGTTAACACGCTATTAGGTGCGCTTAACTGCGATTGTGTATTATGACATAACAAACTGTTAGCTAATTGATCGCTTAGCTCAAACTTGCCTACCCCAATAGGCCCGCAAAATAGCTGCGCGTGATGAAAGCGCTGCGCTTTATAGCTTTGAGCTAAGCGTTGCTCTACATCGTTAAGCCATGGCAATGCCATATTATTTTAATCCTGAAAAAAATGTGCGCAGTACATTAGTAATATCACGGTGTACTTTATCAATACTTTGGTTAGCATCAACGGTTTTAATGCTGTCGTCATCATTTGCAAGCTCAATGTAACGCATACGAGTGCGCTGAAAAAACTCAATGGCTTCTTGTTCAATTCTATCGAGTTCACCACGCCCTTTTGCACGTTCAAGACCAATAACAGGGTCAATATCAAGGTAAATGGTTAAATCGGGTTTTAAACCTTTTAACACCATAGAGGATAACGACGCTAACGTGTTTGCACTAATTCCTCGCCCGCCGCCTTGATACGCCTGTGACGATAAGTCGTGACGATCAGCCAATACCCATTGCCCTTGCTCAAGTGCTGGGTTTATTACATTGTGCATTAGCTGTGAGCGAGCTGCGTACATAATAAGTAGCTCAGTTTCAAAGGCGATTTCTTCTTGATGCTCTGCTTTTACTAAGGTACGTAACGATTCAGCCAATGGCGTACCACCGGGTTCACGCACATTAATAAAATCAATATGATGATGGTTTAAAAAGTCTTGGCACAAGGCAATAGCGGTTGATTTACCTGCGCCTTCTAGGCCTTCTATCACTATAAATTTTGGTTTCATAAACACTAATTCTTTTTATTTAAAATATACTGGTTAACCGCCGCATTATGTTGTTTTAATGTGGTTGAAAACTGATGGCTGCCATCGCCTTTTGCTACAAAGTAAACATACTCGCTTTTAGGCGGGTTTACTGCGGCTAAAATCGCTTCTTTGGATGGCATGGCAATGGGCGTGGGCGGTAATCCGTTAATACGATAAGTATTATACGGTGTGTAATTTCTCAAGTCTTTACGTTTAATATCACCGTCAAAATCTTCGCCTAGCCCATATATTACGGTTGGATCGGTTTGTAAGCGCATATTGGTATTTAATCTATTTATAAACGCCGATGCAATTAACGGACGCTCGCTGGCAAGCGCGGTTTCTTTTTCGATAATAGAGGCCATGATCAGTGCTTCATAGGCGGTATCGTAAGGTAAATCGCTTGCCCGTTGCTGCCAAGCATCTGCTAATGTTTGCTGCATTTTTTGCGCAGCACGTTTTAGTAAACTGCTGGCAGTATCATTGCTATGGTAATGATAGGTATCGGGGAATAACCAACCTTCTAGATGGGTTTGCTTACCGATTATTTGCTCGCCAAGTTGCTCAAGTTTTAAATCGTTTTGTAAGTGTGTAGAAGTACTCAGGGTATTTAAAACATCCCTAAGTGCTTGGCCTTCAATAATGGTAAAGCTGAAACTAATTTGCTGACCTTGATTAATTTTTTTGATGTTATTAAGCACGCTATCTGCGCTTAGCTCGTACAAGCCTGCTTTTAAATCGGTCAAGGTTGGGTCGAGCTTAGCTAATATTTGAAAACGCCAACAGTCTTCTACCCACTGTTGCTGCTGCCATTGACGGCACAACTTATTAAGGCCGGTGCCTTTTTTAACTTCAAATTGGGTGTTATCGGCTATCTGTAATGGCGTTTGAATTGTTGCCTGTAATTGCTGGTAGCCAATCACTGAGCTAAAAAAAGCCAGTAATAATACTGATATTATAACTTTTAACATTAAGCCTCCTTGGCTACTGTTAGTAATGACTGACTGTGAGCAATATCAAAATAGTGCTCGCCTATGCTTTTTACAGGCACAATTTTCATTAAACTATTACATACAAATACCGCGTCTGCTTGGGTAAGCTCATCAACGCTGATAGTTTTAAATTCAATTGCTAATTTATCACATAAAGATTGCAGAAAAACACCTTTAATGCCGCACTCATCAAGCCTGGGACTAATTACTTTATTATTTTTTATTGCAAAAATATTAGCCGCTGAGGTTTCAATTACATTGTTGTTGTAGTCAAGTACAAGTGCATCATCACTTTGCTCGGCTTGTAGGGCATTTTTGATCAGTACTTGCTCAAGCCTATTTAGGGTTTTAAGCCCAGCTAAATGAGGCTGTAAAGCCAGTTTAATTGGGCTAATAGCTAAACTAATTCCTGTTTCGCGTAAGCTGTGATAATGCGCTGGATAAGGTAAAACACTCACAATAATGTTTAAATTACATTCGCTTGGTGGCGCATAGCCTCGCCCGCCCTCACCTCGTGTTACCACTATTTTAAGAACCGCTTGAACCTGTGATGCTATTTGCTGAGTAATGTGCGACTCAAGTGCTTTAAACTCAAGCGCTGGAAACCCTAAACGCTGCGCACATTCAATTAAACGCGCTTTATGATAAGCCCAATGCTCAACCTGTCCATCAGTAATAATTGCGGTTGTAAAAAAACCATCGCCATAGTTTAAGCCTCTATCGCGGGTACTTACGCTACTGGTTTCACTTGCTGTTATTATTGTTTGCATATTTTTTTACACATAAAAAAACCCAGTTAAACAACTGGGTTCTTATTGTCGTTCGTTGTTAAAAAAGATTATACCTTTTTAAACAGTAACGAGCCATTAGTACCACCAAACCCAAATGAGTTACACAAAGCGTAATCAAGTTTAGCATCACGTGCTGTATGCGGTACGTAATCTAAATCACACCCTTCATCTGGGTTGTCTAGGTTAATCGTGGGTGTTACTTTTTGCTCGGTCAACGATAAGATAGACACTATCGACTCAACAGAGCCCGCTGCACCTAGTAAATGACCCATCATCGATTTAGATGAGCTTACCATCACATCTTTCGCTGAATCACCAAAAATGGTTTTAACCGCTGAGGTTTCGGCTTTGTCACCCGCGTGAGTAGACGTACCGTGTGCGTTAATGTAGCCAACTTGCTCTGCATTTATTTGCGCATCGTTTAATGCGTTTTCCATAGCCAGTGCTGCACCTGCGCCGTCTTCTGGTGGTGAGGTCATGTGGTAGGCATCGCCACTCATGCCAAAGCCAACAAGCTCTGCATAAATTTTAGCGCCACGTGCTTTAGCGTGTTCGTATTCTTCAACAACTACTACACCAGCGCCATCAGAAAGCACAAAGCCATCACGGTCTTTATCCCACGGACGAGACGCTGCTTGAGGGTCGTCGTTACGCGTTGAAAGCGCACGTGCGGCATTAAAGCCACCCATTCCAATTGGGGTACACGCTTTTTCTGCGCCACCGGCAACCATTGCATCGGCATCGCCGTAGGCAATCATACGTGCTGCATGGCCAATATTATGCAGGCCTGTAGTACATGCGGTTACAATTGAAATATTAGGACCACGCAAACCGTGCATTATTGATAAATGACCCGAGATCATATTAATAATGGTAGACGGTACATAAAACGGCGATAACTTTCGTGGACCGCTGTTTAGTAATTTAATGTGGTTTTCTTCGATTAGGGTTAAGCCACCAATGCCTGAACCTACCGCTACACCAATACGGGTTGCGTTTTGGTCTGTTACTTCGAGGCCTGAATCTTGAAAAGCTTGAACACCCGCTGCAATGCCATACTGGATAAATAAATCCATTTTTTTAGCATCTTTTGGCGACATATAAGCCGATGCATCAAAATCATTGATTAAACCAGCGAAGTGAGTACCAAATTTTGATGTATCAAAGTGGGTAATATTTTGAATACCACTTTTACCATCTAATAAGCCTTGCCAGGTTGATTGCACATCATTGCCTAGCGGCGTCAACATTCCTAAGCCAGTTACGACGACACGACGTTTAGCCACGGTTTGCCTCCAATAAGGAATTATTATTATACCAATTAACTTAGCTCAGTTTATTTCAGCGTTAACGCTGTTGCTAGTTATGTTATTAGTATTGGGGATGATCATACCCAAGCTACCTCAAAGTGCGAGTCTCAAACCAATAACCAACGCTGAGCAATAACAACTTAATTGCTGATGATAGGTGAGGGTTTGGAATTGAATCATGTACTTTGAGGTGGTTTGGATATAAAGATTAAAGGCAGCGGATGCTGCCCTTAATTTGCGATTAATTACTCAGCGTGAGCTGTAACGTAATCGATTGCAGATTGTACTGTAGTGATCTTTTCAGCTTCTTCATCTGGGATCTCAGTGTCGAACTCTTCTTCAAGAGCCATTACTAATTCAACAGTATCAAGAGAGTCTGCACCTAGGTCATCAACGAATGAAGCTTCGTTTTTAACTTCTTCTTCTTTAACACCTAGCTGTTCGATGATAATTTTCTTTACGCGTTCTTGGATATTGCTCATTCTTCTTTCCTTTATTAAAAACGCCAATGCGTTATTTTCAGATTGCGGCGTAGTTTACGTCCGATAATTCTCTGATTCAATCTTTTGACCATAAATAATTTGCTGGTCAAACCTCTTGAGTGTTTATTTTATCTTTTATCGCTTATTTTCACAGCGATTTCAAGTATGTTTAAAGCAAGTTTGCGAAAAATTCAATATTTTTTAGCAAACTCATCGGTAATTTGTGGTTTAACTATTTCGCATTGCGAAGCTAAACCATGTACATCGCACCATTTACATGCAAAGTTTCACCAGATACGTACGCAGCAGCGTCAGATGCTAAATAACACACAGCTGCTGCAATCTCATCTGGCTGGCCTAAACGACCCGCAGGTACGTTTGCAAGCGTTGCTGCTTTTTGCTCATCTGTCAAATCATCCGTCATGTCTGTTTGGATGAATCCCGGTGCAACCACGTTAACAGTAATACCACGAGAAGCAACTTCACGCGCTAATGATTTAGAAAAACCGATAACACCCGCTTTAGCTGCCGCGTAGTTCGCTTGGCCAGCGTTACCCATAGTGCCCACTACTGAGCCAATATTGATAATACGGCCGTTCTTTTTCTTCATCATTGGGCGAAGTACCGCTTTAGATAAACGGAAAATAGAGCTTAAGTTGGTGTCGATAATATCGTCCCACTCACTCTCTTTCATGCGCATTAATAAATTATCGCGCGTAATACCGGCGTTATTTACTAAAACATCAATATCACCTAAATCGGCTTTAATTGCTGCTAATGTTGCCTCAATTGACGCAGGATCGGTGACGTTAAGCGCATAACCCTTACCGTTATCACCTAAGTATTCGCTAATTTTAGCCGCACCTGACTCGCTTGTCGCGGTGCCCGCTACCTTTGCGCCTTGCGCCACTAAGGTGTTTGCAATCGCTTTACCAATACCACGGCTAGCGCCGGTGATCAGGACAACTTTGCCCTCTAAAGAAAATAAATTACTCATATTATATACTCTTATTTAGCTGTATCGATTGATGCAAGGTCGTTAACTGAGCCACACACCATCGCTTTATCAATGCGTTTTGCAAGTCCTGTTAATACTTTACCAGGGCCAAATTCATAACTTTGCGTTACGCCTTGTGCAACTAATGCTTGCACTGTTTCAGTCCAACGAACTGGGCTATATAACTGACGTACTAATGCGTCTTTAATTGCATCGGCTGAACCTTCAGCTTTTACATCAACATTATTAATTACATCACACTTAGGTGAATTAAATGTTAAAGCCGCTAAATCGGCGGCTAATTTTTCAGCCGCAGGTTTCATAAGTTCACAATGCGACGGTACGCTAACCGATAATGGCAGTGCACGTTTTGCGCCGGCTTCTTTACAGGCGACTGATGCTCTATCTACTGCATCTTTGTGACCGGCAATAACTACCTGGCCTGGCGAGTTATAGTTTACTGGAGAAACCACTTCACCTTGTGCAGATGCAGCACAAGCGGCTTTAATTTCATCGTCGCCTAAACCAATAATAGCGGCCATAGAACCCACACCCGCAGGGACAGCTTCTTGCATGTATAAACCACGGTTTTCAACCAGTTTTACAGCTTCACTTAGGCTGATCACATCGCTACATACTAGTGCTGAGTATTCGCCTAAGCTATGCCCTGCCATGACAACGTCTGCATCTGGATTTGCTGCTAACCAATGACGGTAAATAGCAACGCTTGCTGTTAATAAAGCAGGTTGAGTACGGTGAGTTTGATTTAGTTTTTCTTCTGGGCCGTTAAGAACGAGATCTGCTAGGTCGTATCCTAGTGCGGTTGATGCTTCTGCAAATGTGGCTTTTACTATGTCTGAGCTTTCAAGTAGCTCGTTTAACATACCCACAGTTTGCGAGCCTTGACCTGGAAAAAGAAGTGCAATTTTTTGTGCCATAGTTTGCTCTTTTAATTAAACAAAATAAATAATGTATAACACGGCACATCAATTTACTGATTGGCCACCGTGTCTTTAGAATGTGTTTTTTCGAAGATAGCAGCAATTTTATCCGGAAGTTGACGTTCTACTTCTTTCACTGCTTCGTCGATTGCGGCATGAAATGCTTTAGCTGAGGCATTTCCATGGCTTTTAACAACAATACCGCGCAATCCTACCAGAGAAGCGCCGTTATACTGGTCGGGGTTCACTCTTTTATAGAGTTTTTTTATGATTGGCGCCAACATAAACGCCATGCACTTATAAACAACGTGTTTTTCGAGGGCACGAGTGAACTTTTTCATGATAAGTTTGGCAATACCTTCGCAGGTTTTAAGTGCAACGTTACCGACAAACCCTTCACAGACAATAACATCGGCTTTGCCAGAAAAAATATCGCTACCTTCACTGTAGCCAATATAATTAATCAGCTCGCTTTGCTGCATTAACTGCGCGGCTTGCTTAATTTCGTCGTGACCTTTGATGTCTTCGGCGCCAATATTTAATAAACTGACTTTTGGGTTATCACACCCAAGTGCTTGTCCTGCCACTACCGAACCCATAATGCCAAACTGATACAGCATTTGCGCATCACAGTGCACATTGGCACCTAAATCGAGTAAGTAAACAGGATTTTTACGTTCAGTCGGTACAGCCGATATGAGTGCGGGACGTTTCACTCCTGGAAGCATTTTTAATACGTAATGCGCCATAAAAAATAGCGCCCCTGTATTGCCAGAGCTAACACAGGCTTGCGCTTCACCCGATTTAACTAAATCAAGGGCAACACGCATTGAGGAATCTTTTTTTGAGCGTATAGCAACAGCGGGTTCGCAGGCATTTGTGACAACGTCATTACAATGGCGAATTATTAATCTGGGATGAGAAAGTGAATCGAGTGATTCTAATTGTTTAGCTATTACTTGCTCGTTGCCACATAAAATGAGTTTTAAGTTGGCATTAGCATTTACCGCGGAAACGGCTGCGGGGATAGATGAACGGGGGCCATAATCGCCCCCCATCATATCTAACGCTATGGTTAGATTGGTCAGCATATAAGCAATCTCTTAGTTAGAAATTACTTGAACGCCTTTGTAGTAACCATCTGCAGTCACATGGTGACGACGATGAGTCTCACCAGATGTTTGGTCTACAGTTAAAGTTGGACCACTGATCGCATCGTGTGAACGGCGCATGCCGCGTCTTGCACGAGACTTTTTGCTTTTTTGTACAGCCATAGTCTTCTCCTAAGAATCTTTCTTAAGTTGTTTCAAAATATCAAATGGATTTGGTTTATCATCTTCCGCCTTTAAAACACCAAAGCTGGCAGGCTCTGCTGTATAACTGCATGAAGCTTCGTTGTGGGTAGGCACTAATGGCACTGCTAAAATGAGCTCGTCTTCGATTAACTCAAACACGTCTATTTCACCATTTTCATCAAGTGCTACTTCGTCGTAGCTTTCTGGAAGATCATCTGACTCTGCATCCAAACCGACTGGCGAATACACAAAGTCTTGATCCAAATCCAACCCTAAATCACCATTACAACGTTGACAAGTGACAGTTACGTGTGTGGACAAATTGCCACTAATCACAACTAAACCTTGCTCATCGTTTTTGCAATGAATTTTTACCGCTATTTCACCTACTTCTTCCTGGATAACCCCTCGTAAACGAGGAAGTTTCTCAAGCGGTACAATGCCGTCATACTTTAAACGGTGTTGCGCTGCTTTGCCAGGATGAAGGGTGATGGGAATTTTCACCTTTTGCATAGGGGCTGCATCATATAGATAGTTAGTGGGTTAGTCAAAGTAAAAAACCAATTTTACGTTGTTTTTCACGTGTTTTACTCACGGATCTGATTTATCCTAACTCAATCTGATTTACGCTAGGAAAACATGCCATGAAGCACTCTCTTATATTAGCCTCAAGCTCGCCTTTTAGGCAGTCTTTATTACAAAAATTTAATCTGCCTTTTGAAACGTTTTCGCCCGATGTTGACGAAACGCCTCACCGCAACGAAACACCTAACGATCTTGTTAAGCGTTTAAGCGAACTAAAAGCCGCAGCTGCGGTTGAGCATTTTGGCCAAGGCTTAGCGATTGGCTCCGATCAGGTTGCTGTATTTAATGACCAAATATTAGGTAAACCACACAATAAAGAAAACGCCATGAAACAACTCAGCTTATTTAGTGGGCAAACGGTCACTTTTTTAACTGGCTTGTGTGTGTACGATATAGACACTAAGCAAAGCAAAACCCTTGTTGAGCCCTTTAATGTCACTTTTAAAACGTTAACAACGGCGCAAATAAGTGCTTATTGCGATGCAGAGCAACCTTATAATTGTGCAGGAAGTTTTAAAAGTGAAGGCTTGGGTATTTGTTTATTTGAAAAGCTTAGTGGTGATGACCCAAATAGTTTAATTGGTTTACCACTCATTAAACTCAGCCAATTATTGGCTGAGTTTGGCTTAGATGTATTAAGCGCACAAACTAACTAAGTAAAAGTTGTTGCAACTGCTGATAGTTGTCAGCGGTTGCAATAGGCGTAAACTCGTTTAATTGCGCAGCGTTGTGCACGCCCATGGTTACCCCTAGCCTATCCATACCTGCGGCTTTTGCCATTGCCATATCTATTTGCGTGTCGCCTATCATCAATGCTTCGTCGGCGCTAATAGCCAGCTCTTCAAGTAGTTGATAGAGCATATCGGGAGCGGGTTTTGATTTAGCGTCGTCGCTGGTACGCGTAGCACTAAAAAAGTGACGCAACTGGCTTTCATCTAGAAGGCGTTCCAGTCCTATTCGGCTTTTACCTGTGGCAACCGCCAATATTACGCCTTGATTTTTTAACGCAGTGAGTACCTGTGCAACGTGATCAAACACCGGTGTTGGGGTGGTATCAAGTGCATATTGCTGTTTATACCCTGCAATAAGCGCTTCGTGATGCTCACTGTAATCAGGGAACAAAGTTGCGATTGCGTTTTCAAGCGACAAGCCAATAATATTTTTACTGGCAGTATCGCTCGGCGGTTCAATATTGAGTAACTGTGCACTTTTGCGGATACAATTAACTATTTTGCTAATTGAATCCATAATGGTGCCGTCCCAATCAAAAATCACCAGCTTGTAGTTTTTCATGGTGGGTGAGATCACGCTTTTGCTGCTCTAAGTTTAACTAAACAACTTGATAGTGCTTTATCAAGCGGTGCTTCTACTCGCATAGTGGTTTCGTTTTTAGGGTGGTAAAAACTTAAATCATGGGCGTGTAAAAATAAGCGATTTAAACCACGTTTACGCATTGACTCGTCAAACCCTTGATCGCCATATTTGTCATCACAGGCAATAGCGTGGCCTTGACACTGAGTATGCACACGAATTTGGTGAGTACGACCGGTTACAGGGGATGCTTGTACTAATGAGCAATCGTTAAAACGCTCAAGCACTTTAAAGCGGGTATGCGACGGTTTGCCCTCAGTGTTATCAACACGTACTACGCGCTCACCCGATTTTAGGGTGTTTTTGCGCAAGCCTTCAGTCACATTTTTTGTTTTAGAGTCCCATTGACCCTCAACAAGTGCCCAATAATTTTTTTCCATGGTTTTTTCGCGTAATTGCTCATGCAACGCAGTCAGCACAGAGCGGCGCTTAGCGATTAGTAAACAACCTGATGTATCACGGTCTAAACGATGCACAAGCTCAAGGCTGCGCTCTTCTGGGCGTAAAACACGTAATGCTTCAATAAGGCCATAGCTTAGACCACTGCCGCCATGCACAGCCATACCCGATGGCTTGTTAATAACCATCAGGTATTTGTCTTCAAATAGAATATCGTCTTCGAGACGCGTTACTTTATCGAGTTTTGAAGGGACAAACTCTTCACGCTCTGACACTCTGATTGGTGGTATACGAATAACGTCGTCTAGCTGCAATTTATACACAGGCTTAATACGTTTTTTATTTACACGCACCTCACCCTTACGAAGAATTTTGTAAACTGCGCTTTTAGGCACCCCTTTTAAATGGGTAATAAGAAAGTTATCAATACGCTGACCTAGGTGGTCTTCGTTGATAGTGACAAAAGTTACTTGTAAGCCGGTTTTTTCTGACATTGCCTAATCACTGATTTAAGTAAAATAATTTAGTTGCTAACACGGTTATAATAGTGGGATAATCAGCAGCGCAAATATTTAGTATTTGCAAATAACAACGGTGCTTTTTAACACAACAAAACATTCGTGATGCACATTCTGGGTAACCGATCATACAGATCCGAGTTAAGTTTTCCAAAGCTTTTATACATACCCAGTTAACACGTGCGCACAACTAACGGCAATGCGCGTAATATATTGCTGCTTAAGTTTGAACATGAATTGATTTTTAAAGTGATAGTAAAAGCAATGAACAGATAATTTGTCTGATAGTGGCGGCGTAAAAAAACGCCGTTCAGAATTCGCTCAAATATTGTAGTACCGTACAGCAGCTTATTTAGAACTAAAAAAATCTAATAAATAAGCGTTCATTAACATCGGTAGCGATTTTTGCTCATAAAAACGATAACGGTAGTTTTAAAAACGAAACTATGGTTTGAAGCTAAAGAGCCCTACGCACCTAATATGAATGCATTTAATAAGATTGTTATGACAGGCCAACTTCTGGATAAAACGAGTATTGAGCTAAACAGCCGACACGTTTGTATCCCCTTAGAATTTAATAGCGTGATTACACCCTATTGTTTGCCGGCATTTAAAATACTGCTTACTAAATACAGAGCCGTTCCGTTAAAGACCCAGTCGTGAGGCTGCACATTCTAAAAATAGGAACACCTGAACAGGCGAGAAAACATCGTCATGTCAGCGACACAAACTAGTAGAGTAACATTATGAAACGTATGCTAATCAATGCAACGCAGCAAGAAGAAATGCGCGTAGCACTGGTTGACGGCCAGCGCCTATATGATTTAGATATAGAAAGCCCAGGTCACGAACAGAAAAAAGCCAATATTTACAAAGGTAAAATCACACGTATTGAACCATCTTTAGAAGCAGCATTTGTTGATTACGGTGCTGATCGTCATGGTTTCCTTCCTTTAAAAGAAATTGCCCGTACTTACTTCCCACAAGGTTACACCTTTCATGGTCGTCCGAATATTCGCGACGTGATCAAAGAAGGTCAAGAAGTTATTGTACAAGTTGATAAAGAAGAGCGCGGCCAAAAAGGGGCAGCACTGACTACCTTTATCAGCGTGGCCGGTAGTTATTTAGTGCTTATGCCTAACAACCCTCGCGCTGGCGGTATTTCTCGCCGTATAGAAGGTGATGAGCGTACTGAACTTAAAGAGTCGCTAAGCCGCTTAGAACTGCCTAAAGGTATGGGCTTAATTGTACGTACTGCGGGTGTTGGTAAGTCGTTTGAAGAACTAAACTACGATTTAAAAGCATTATTAGTCCACTGGGAAGCCATTCAACAAGCGGCAGACAGTGCTAAAGCACCATTTTTAATTCACCAAGAAAGCAACGTAATTTTCCGTGCAATTCGCGATTATTTACGTCGTGACATTGGCGAAATTTTAATTGATAAGCCTCGTGTTTTTGAAGAAGCTAAAGCGCACATAGAGCGTTTTCGTCCTGATTTCATGAGTCGCGTTAAGCTTTATCAAGGTGATACACCGTTATTTACACATTACCAAATTGAAAGCCAAATTGAGTCTGCGTTCCAACGTGAAGTGCGCTTACCTTCAGGTGGTTCTATTGTAATTGACCCTACTGAAGCACTTACCTCTATCGATATCAACTCGTCTAAAGCAACAAAAGGCGGCGATATTGAAGAAACAGCGCTTAACACCAACCTAGAAGCGGCAGATGAAATTGCACGTCAACTTCGTTTACGTGATTTAGGTGGCTTAATTGTTATCGACTTTATTGATATGACACCTCCACGTCATCAACGTGAAGTAGAAAACCGCTTGAAAGATGCTGCTCGCCCAGATCGTGCGCGCGTACAAATTGGTAAAATTTCTCGCTTTGGCTTACTTGAAATGTCGCGCCAACGCCTACGCCCTTCACTAGGCGAAGCAAGCCAAGGTGTTTGTCCACGTTGTAGTGGTCAAGGTACAATTCGTTCTAACGAATCAATCGCATTGTCTATTCTTCGTTTAATTGAAGAAGAAGCGATTAAAGACAACACCGCTCAAGTTAATGCTCAAGTGCCTGTTGCTGTTGCCGCTTATTTATTGAATGAGCAACGTCGTAGCGTTCACCGTATTGAAAAGCATCATAAATGTGATGTAGTGATTATTCCTAATCAACACATGGAAACACCTCACTACGAAGTAATGCGTTTACGTAAAGATGAAACGCTTGAAACTGTAAGCTACGAGCAAGTTGTTGCGCCTGAGCCTGAAGCATTTGAAATGTCTAAATCGCCAGCGGCACCTGTTCGTGAAGAGCCGAAGCTTAAAGGCGTCGTTATGCCTTCAACGCCTGCTCCACAAGCGGCAGCAAAAGCAGCGCCGGTAGTAGAAGCAAAAGCTAAAATTGGTTTATTTACTTCATTGGGTAAGTGGATTAAGTCGTTATTTGCAAACGAAAGCGAGCAAACAACACAAGAGTCTTCTGACAAGAAAACTCAAGAGCGCACCAATAACAATCGTGGTAGTGATAATCGTCGCCGTAACAACAACCAGCGTCGTCGTAATAACAACCCACGTAATAAACCACGTAACGAACGTACAACAGACACTGAAACTAAAAATGAGTCAGCGCCTGCAGGTGATACGCAAGAAAAGAATGAGAATCGCAATAAGCGCCGTCGCAATTCTAATACGCGTAAACGTCCTGAGCATAAAACTGAAGATAAAACGCAAGTAAAAGCAGAGGCAACTCAAAACGCGGATATTGCGCCTAAGTCTGACAAAAATGCAAGTGCTGAGCCAAAAGAGCAAAAGCCTAAGGTACGTCGCCAACGTCGTAATTTACGTAAAAAAGTTCGCGTACAAGACGAAAGTGCTGAGCAAGTTCAAACAACAGAGCAAGCTGTTGAGCAACCTGTGATGAAAGAAGACAAGCCACAAGTACAAGAACAAGCACCTGTTGCTGAAAAGCAAAAGCCAGTATCAGATGAAAAAGCACCTGCACCTGCTAAAGAACAAGCAGAGGCTGTTGTTGATGCAAACGATAACGCTGTGGCACAAGATGAAGAACAAGAGCAAACACGTACCCGCTCACGTCGTTCACCGCGTCATCTTCGTGCATCTGGCCAACGTCGTCGTCGTCCTGAAGGTGAAGGCACGCAAGAGAAGTCTGATGAAGCGCCTGCTTTCATTCCAGTTGCGGATCAAGCCGCTGCTGAATACGAAGCAGAGCTAAAAGCAAAAGCACATAAATCGGCCGTTGATGCCTCTGATGCAGTTGAACAAAACATTGTTGAGGAAGAATTAGCGAAAACTGAAGAACCAGTGAAAACTGAAGAACCAGTGAAAACTGAAGAACCAGTGAAAACTGAAGAACCAGTGAAAGCTGAAGAGCCAGTGAAAGCTGAAGAACCAGTGAAAGCTGCAGAACCAGTGAAAACTGAAAAACCAGTAAAAACTGAAGAGCCAGTGAAAACTGAAGAGCCAGTTAAAACTGAAGAACCAGTACAAACTGAAGAACCAGTACAAACTGAAGAACCAGTACAAACTGAAGAACCAGTACAAACTGAAGAACCAGTGAAAGCTGAAGAACCAGTGCAAGCTGAAGAACCACTAAAAGCTGAAGAACCAGTAAAAGCTAAAGAATCAGTACCAGCTGAAGAAGTTGCTGTTGAAGCTGAAACAGCACCGGTTAGCGCTACTGAAACACCTGTAGAAGCGAAAGAAGCACCTGTGGTTGAAAATAAACCTAAGGCAGTTTCGCAAGCGAGTTCAGCTAATGTAAACGCTAAAACAGTGATTACAGCAGGACATGCAAGTGCGCCAATGGCACAGCCAACACCAGTAGCTGATAGCGAAACCAAGCATACATCGGTTGCAATGGCACATGACAAACGCGAGTTAATCCCTGACAGCGGCCTTCGCCCTGGCTCGGTAAAACCTGCCGGTCGTGCAAGCTCAGCAATGACTAAAACACTTAATGCTGAATAAGCACTAAGTTTAGCTCAAAGCATAAAAAAGCCGCGTTAATTGATTTTAACGCGGTTTTTTATTGATTGTAATTTATATAACTGGCAAACGGGATTCGGGCTGCGAGGATCGGGTAAGGATTAAAGGTTAAAGGTTAAAGGTTAAAGGTTAAAGGTTAAAGGTTAAAGGTTAAAGGTTAAAGGTTAAAGGTTAAAGGTTAAAACATTCGAAGCTTCGCTTTACACGAGATCAAGCTCTATGTCTACCAGTTATCTGCTAATACCTGTTTTATCTTCTCATTTACTCCTCATTCTCTTCTCTCAGTGCAATAAGATCTTTAAGAAATGCATTCACAAATTTACGGGCTGCGGGGATCGGGCTTCGAGCTTCGAGCCTGTTCCCCAAACCCGTAGCTCGCAAATTGCCGTAAGCATGACAATAAGATTTTAGTAATTTATTTACCACCGCTGCGGGGTTCGAGTTACGAGCCTGATCCCGCAACCCGTAGCTCGCAGCCCGCTGTGAGTTTAATCTTGCTGTTGTTCCATAAATCGCTGTAGCTGATCTTTTAGGTTTGGTGGAATGCCCTTGATCACTAACGTATCAGTGGCTTCATTATAAGTTACACGCTCGCCTAAATGCTTACGCTCAAAACTGATACTGACTCCACCGCCAAGGCCTGAAAATTTAACCATGCTGGTTACCGTTTTTTTATCAACCGGGAATGACTCTTCTAAGTCATAGCTTTGCTCTTTACAAAAGCTTTCAAACGGGTTGTCATCGCCTTTGGTAAGCGTTGCTGAAAGTTCACTCACATTAGCTTCTTCACCCGTGGTAACACAGTCGTTACAGTAATCAAATACTTGCTTACGTAACTCGTCTTTTTCAGATTTATCAAACTCTTGCTCTGATAAGTAGTCTTCTACCGCATTGAGCATCACTTGACTTTGCTGCTTAGGATCAATGCCCTCTTCACAACCTAAAAAGTCTAAGAAAAAGTCAGCGACTTTACGCCCTGCACGACCTTTAATAAATGAAATATAACGATTGTCTTCTGCCTGGGTATCCCATGCGGTTAAGTCAATACGAGCAGCCAATTGCATACGCGAAATATCTAAATGACGCGATGCGGCTAAATCAAGCTCAGAGGTCATTGAGTAATGCTCTTTAATATTGATCATAGCAATCAACATATAATCAGTCGCCACGTACTGATAGTGACAAAATACTAAATAGCCCGTTTCGTTAAACGCATATTTATCTAACTCTTCTTTTAATACCGTTGATGCTTGCTCGGTCATATGCCAAAAGCCAAGCTCATTATTGCGATAGCTTTGCATAGTAGAGGCTACAATACTGTTTTTTTCGCCACTAAAAGCACAAAACCCTTTGCCTGGTTTTCCGTTATAGGCATGGTGTAATTGCTCAATGAATACAGCCACTTTATCGTTGATAGTCATTTCGTCGTTACGAAGGTGAATTTGAGTGTCGTCGTCTTTTTTGTCTACATAGTGAACGACTAATTTTTTAACATCTATTGCCATCTTTGTTTTTCACGCCTCTGGTGTTAAAATACGGGAATATAACTCTTTTTATTGAACCAACTGATGCCAATCTTATCAAAATACTCTAATGAAGAAGTAGAACAAATCGTCGATCAGCTTATTGATGTTTTATCAAAACATAATGCGCCGGTTGATTTAAGTCTTATGTGTTTAGGAAATTCTATCACGCATATCTTAAAAGAGCATGTACCAACAGGGAAAAGACAAGCCGTTACCGAGAACTTTGCAAAAGCACTCGCGCAGTCGGTTAAGTAAACTCTATGAATTTATCGCAGCACAACCAGTTTTCATCGAAAGCAAGTCAATTATTAAGTTGGGGCCATTGGTTTACATTTGCCAATATTGGCTTAGCGCTTTTAATTAGCTTAAGCTATTTATTTGCCGATTCGCCACCGACCACTTATATGGGTATAACCTATATGATGGTTACTTGGCTAAGCCACACTAGCTTTATTGCATTTTTAGCGTTTGTGCTGACGGTTTTCCCTTTGAGTTTAGTATTCCCCTACCCACGGCATATACGCGGTATGGCAGCAGTGATTGCAACTGTCGGGGCCTCTATCCTTACTTTAGACGCTTACGTCTACTTTAACTTAGGTTATCACTTAAATGCCTCTGCACTGCCTGAAATTATTTCACTGTTGTGGCATCGTGTAACAAACTCACCCGCACTTACTACCTTGCTAGCAGGCAGCATAGTGTTAGCAATATTAGCGTTTCAATTGACTGTTAGTAATTTTACTTGGCATCATTTGGGGCGTTTAAAACAGTTTAAATTTGCCCGTTATGCCGGTTCATTTTTAGTGATTTGTTTTGCGCTAAGCCACAGCATTCATATTTGGGCTGATGCCAATTTAAAATTTGATATCACTAAACAAGATAATGTACTACCGCTTTCGTACCCGACTACGGCAAAAAGCTTACTCGCTAAAAACGATTTGCTGGATGTTGAAAGCTACGAGCAAGCGCACAACGTTAAAATTAATAACCAAGGTATTAATTATCAAGCACCTGCTCCATTAGAAAAATGTGAAGATTACAGCGCAGCAAAAGTTGATATATTGGTGTTTGATAATGACGAGCAGCTAGCAAAATTTGTTGCCAGCCAACAAAATATTTATAAAAACACGCAATTTTTACAACCCACCGATCATAGTGATATGTTATTTGGGCTTGTGTACGGCTTGCCAGCATTTTACAAAACGAACATTATTGAGCAGCAAACGTTACCCGTTTGGCAAAGCCAACGCCGTAGTGTGGAAGTGGCCGGTATTGATAAGCTGAGCTTTATTAACGAGCAAGCACATAACGATAGTGCAATAAGAATTGTTAAGGGGGCTGAAAACGCCACTGTACGTGATGACGCCACCGAATTTTTTGCTTTTAGTATCTCGCAAGATAGCAATGAAATTGTAACCACTTCAACATTGTATAGCTCCGATAAATTTATTTCTAAGGTGAACGGTTTGATTCAGCCTAGCGATATTATCGCTACAAGCCTTGGTCAATACTTAAACTGTAATGCGATTGCGCAGCAAACTATGCTGGGCGAAAACTTGTACAGTAAAAGTAATAATATTGGGGTTAATTACTCGCAAGGCGTGGTGATTGCTTACAAAAAAGATAGAATCACGCTTATTGATCGTGATGGAAATTTTAGAAATATCTCTGCCGCTGAAGGATTTTCAATTGAACAAGGGCTTGATATTCCATTTTTAGTCCATGGTATTAAAAAGCTTAAAACATTTTCTCAATAGCACCTCATAATACGAGCGAGTCATTAAAACTGACTCGCTTAGTTTCTGTTATTACTCCTTTGCACTTGCTATCCCAACAACCTAGGTTATAGTTTTTAGCATCAATTGTTTTTAAGCTCAGTAGCGCATGTTAAGGATAACTGTTATGTGTAAAATTATTAACCTGATCGTTACCGCCTGTCTTTTTTGTTTAAGTACATATACTTCAGCGCAAGCCACCTACTTTAAGTGCGTCACTCCCAAAGGTACCACTTTCTCTCAGTTTCCCTGTAGTGATAATGCTACCTCACACACAATAATCGCCACTGAGCCTAAGCAAACGGGTAAAGAAATAAACTATACCAAACAGTTAAACGAGCTGGAACGAGATACGATTATTTCCAACCTAGAAGCAGAGCTGCGCAGTAATCAGCATAAGTTAGCAATACTTTTACGAGAAAAAGACAGGGCTGATTTTAAACAACAGCAGCGTTTAAATCATATATTGAGCGCAGATGATAAAAAGCGTATTAGCAAAGATATTAGAAACGCACAGAAAACATTAGATAAGCAATATAAAAAAGATAAAGCATTGATTGAAAAGCGTATTAAAAAGTTACAAAAAAAGATTGATGCCTATCAACCTTGATCAGGCTAACTTCAATAAATATCATCTTAATTAGCTTGGTTTTAAATATAAAATAACATACCCTTTACATCCATAGAGCATAAACTCTATTGTGTGTTTAGTGGTGTAATTTCCTTTGACCCGCTTTTACAAATTAAATGGTATCCACCGGCATTATCCTAAACACCTAAAGGCGTCTATTAAGGAGTACTGATGCAACCACGCCAAATTGCTGAATTAATTTTAACCGGTTTTAAAAAGCATTATTTGCTGTTTCAAAGAACAACAGCCAAGGCTCCCTACGCTTTTGCTAAAAGAGACTGGCAAGCTATTAATGATATAAGTCGCCTGCGTATAAGCTATTACGATGATCGGGTAAACGAAACAACAAAAACACTACGAGAACGCCAGCAAACAGACGCGCTAAACGAAAGCTTATGGCTTGAAGTGAAAAAGCTTTACCAACACTTTTTATGTTTTCACCCGCAAGCAGAACTTGCTGAAACATTTTATAATTCAGTATTCTGCCGCTTGTACCACCGCCGCTATTTTCACAATGACTTTATTTTTGTAGAAGCCACGCTCAAAGATGCGCCTTCAGTGCCCGTTGAAGCTGAATACCGTAGTTATTTTCCTGTTGTAGATGGTTTAAAGCCCACCATTAAGCGCATTATTAATCACTTTGATTTTAAAGCCGACTTTGTCAATCTAGAACGCGATATTCGTTTATTAGTTAAAGCCTTTTATAAACAAGCACCCGATACACACCACCAACATTGGCAAATGCGTTTTGATATATTACATACCCCGTTTTATCGTAATAAAGCCGCTTACATTGTGGGGCGCGTAGTATCGCAAAGTGGCGTTCAGCCTTTTATTATTGCCGTGTTACACCATGAAGATAAAGGCCTTTATTTAGATGCCTTACTTACAAAGTCGTCGCAAATGCGCGTTATTTTTGGCTTTGCGCGTGCCTATTTTATGGTAGAAACTCACGCTCCTTCAGCGTTAGTGCGGTTTTTAAATCAACTTATGCCTAATAAAACCCTCGCCGAGCTTTACAACGCCATAGGCTTTCATAAACAAGGTAAAACCGAGTTTTATCGCGAGTTTTTGAATCATTTAATCCATTCTAATGATGAATTTACCATTGCTCCTGGTACACCGGGTATGGTGATGATGGTATTTACCCTACCCTCGTTTGGTTATGTATTTAAAGTTATTAAAGATAAATTTGGCGAAAGTAAGCCGTTTGGTCGCGATACGGTATTAAAACGCTATCAACTGGTTAAAAGTCATGACCGTGTTGGCCGAATGGCTGACACCATAGAGTATTCAAACGTCGTATTTCCTTTGGCACGATTTGATAGTAACTTGTTAGCACAGTTGCACAAAACCATTGGCTCAACGATGGTGATTGAGGGTGACTGGTTAATCATAAAACATTTGTATATTGAACGGCGAATGACACCGCTTAATCTTTTTTTAGAAAATGCAGACGAAAAAAGTGCCGCCGATGCCATTGAAGAGTATGGCCAGGCGCTTAAAGAAATGATTGCCGTGAATATTTTCCCTGGCGATATGCTGTTAAAGAACTTTGGTGTAAGTAAGCACAAACGTATTATTTTTTATGATTACGATGAAGTGCAATATTTAACAGACATGAACTTTAGAGCACTACCCAAAGCAAAAAGTTATGATGATTATTTGATGGATGAACAAAGTTACTCGGTTGCTCCGCAAGATGTATTTCCAGAGCAATTATGTACCTTTGTAATGCCTAACCCTACATATAAACAATTTTTAACCAGTACGCACCCAGAACTACTTGATGTGAGCTTTTGGAAACAAGCACAACAAAATATAAAAAATGGAAAGGTGAGTCATATTTATCCCTATCCTACAGCACAGCGTTTTATCCATTACTGGTAAACGTTAAGGACACACAATGAATATAAGTAAAATAGATTTAAATTTACTGGTTTATCTCGATACATTACTGCGCGAATGTAACGTTACTCGTGCCGCTAACCAGCTTAGTATTACTCAACCGGCAATGAGTAATGGACTGAAACGCCTACGTAACCTTTTTAACGATCCTATTTTAGTGCGTACCAGCGATGGTATGGTGCCGACCGAGCGCGCTATTGAGTTACAGCCTGTTATTCGCGGCATTTTGATGACGCTTGAGGAAACGCTAGCACCTAATCGCGAATTTGAAGCTAAACAAAGTAAACGCGTGTTTAGAATTATGGCCAGTGACTATGCAGCCAGTACCATGGCACCGCGTTTGTTAGGGAAATTACATGAAGAAGCCCCAGACACCACATTAGATATTTTAACGCCCAGCGATGTAACTTTTCATGATGTAGAAAACGGTAAAGTAGACATGGCAATTAACCGCTTTGAGAACTTACCGCAATCGTTTCATCATAAGCGAATTTGGAAAGATAGCTTTTGCTGTTTAGTAAGATCCGACAACCCTATTATTGAAAACTTTAGCCTAGATAGCTATTTAAAAGCCCGTCATATTTGGGTAAGTAAAACAGGCTTTGGTGTTGGGGTTGGCATGGATCCTAAAGATGTGCAAAAGCTGGGTTGGGTTGACGAAGCGCTCGCCCATTTTGGGAAGCATCGAAATATTGCCACCTTTACTCGTAACTACCATGTTGCTATTCATTTAGCGAAAGAAAAAAACCTCGTGGCGACTTTACCCTCAAAAGCGGCCAATATTTATGTAGACGATCCAGGGCTTAAAATACTTGAGCCACCTTTTCCTATTCCACCATTTGAACTTGATATGATATGGAGCCCTTTGTTACACAGAGATGCTAGCCATATTTGGTTACGTCAAAAAGTAGCCGAAGTAGCTGAAGAGCTTAAATAACCTTCTTACATGCTTTTATGTAAATTTTGCTTGCTAGCAGCAGGTTAGCAAGCTTGCCTAGACCTCCCCATAATAATAAAACCATGAAAAACAATTAGTTAAAAAATAAAACCGCGTTGGAATGCCGCTTGCTTAGTTATCTATATATTTTAAATTAACAGAGGTCATTATTATGAGCACCCATCAAGGACAAGAGATAAATCATATCACCGACATTATCCAAGTAATGAATAGCGGTATCGACTTTTACGAAAAAGCACAAGATAAAGTACAAGATCCTAGCGTAAGTGCATTATTTCAGCGCATGATTGACGCCCGCAAAGTAAGTGTTGAAAGCTTACAACCCTATGCAATTAATCAACAAGGTGCACGTGAAGATGGCTCTTCGTTCGCGGTAGAAGCACGCAGAGCATTTACCGCTTTGCTCAGTACATTCACTAGCAATAACGACCAAACCTACATTAAAGAGCTTGAAGAAGTAGAAGATAAAACCTTAGAAGAAATCAAAACAGCGTTAAAAAAGCCTCAATCACATGATTGTGAAGCGGCGCTGTCAAAGGTATTGCTTACCATGCAAAGCTGTCATGCTGAAATGAGTAAAATGCAAAAACATTAAGTTTAAAAAACAACCAAAGGGCCTTACGGCCCTTTGGTTGTTAAATAACAATAGGAGAGTTATTAGGGTCTGTTGACCTTTTAAGGTTGAATTTGGGTAGTGTTTAGAAATCTGTGTCATTTCAGTATTATTAAGAAAACAGGAGTGACACATGACTCAATCTTTCGACTT
>NZ_JBEOOG010000058.1:0-24812 GCF_040308965.1 Pseudoalteromonas sp. MER144-MNA-CIBAN-0113 | reverse complement strand
GATTTGAACCCTAGAGGGGCTATAAACCCCTGCCGGTTTTCAAGACCGGTGCATTCGACCACTCTGCCATCTCTCCGCACGGCCTGAATAATAGGGAAACCCATGGGCTTTGTGAAGCTTTTTTTTCAATTATTTGTTCAAGTGATTAAAAAACAACTAATTTGTTCAAACATAAAGCAAAAAGGGCGATTCCTATACGCCGAGTGAACTTTTATTTAAATTTAGTTGTCTATTGATCTACAAAGGTTTGCCCAAACATATAAGAGTTGGTAATCTAATTTTAGTTAAATTACAGGAACTACTTAGTTTCACTTACAGGAGCTCTACAATGGCATTTAATCAATCGTACAATACTGCAAAGCCGGTAATGTCGACCATTGAAACAAACAAAGTGCTTAAAAACACTTATTTTCTACTTGCAATGACACTTGCATTTAGTGCAGTCACTGCCGGTATTTCAATGGCACTGCAATTACCTTACTTTATGGGACTTGTATTCACACTAGTTTCATTTGGTCTACTTTTTGTTGTTAATAAAAAAGCAGATACAGCATCTGGTGTATTTTGGGTGTTTGCGTTTACAGGATTAATGGGAGCCGGCTTAGGCCCTCTACTAAATCACTACGCACAATTACCTAATGGCCCTATGCTAATTATGCAAGCGCTAGGTTCTACGGCGTTAATCTTCTTTGGTTTATCTGCTTATGCACTTAACACTAAAAAAGATTTCTCGTTTATGGGTGGTTTTTTAACTGTGGGCTTAATTGTGGTTATCGTGGCAAGTATTGTAAATATTTTCCTAGGTAGCTCTTTAATGTTTATGGTACTAAACGCAGCCGTGGTACTAATCATGTCTGGCCTAATTTTGTTCGATACGAGCAGAATCATCAATGGCGGCGAAACGAATTATATCCGCGCAACGGTTTCTTTATACCTGAGTGTGTACAACTTATTTACGTCTTTACTTGCGTTACTTGGCGCAAATAATGACTAATTAAATAGTTCTGTTAAAATAGCCCCTTTATTGGGGCTTTTTTATTGGAATAGTTTTGGCACGCTTTGTACTTTCTTTACATACTCCACCATCGGATCACGATACCACACAGCGTATTGTTAAATTTGCTCACGCCTGTTTAGCACAAGGGCATGGTGTTGATGCAATATTTTTATACCAAGATGGTATCTATCATGCTTCAACGCATTTTGAACTTGCCTCAGATGAGCTCAATTTATCCTCACTTTGGCAGCAGCTTGCCGACAAAAATATTAATTTAATGCTGTGCGTTACCGCAGCTGAAAAGCGTGGCTTAGATATGCAAAATACTGGTGTATTCGCTGTAGCAGGCCTCGCTGAATTTGCTATGTTAGCCAGTGAAGCAGATAAATGGATACAATTTAAATGATTAATGTACTCGTTATCAGTCAATCAAGTCCATTTGATGACATGCATATTCGCGATGCACTCGATATGACGCTTATTTTTGCCGCAGTTGATCAAAATATAAGTTGGTTGTTTAGCGGTCCTGCGGTGTTAGCGCTTAAAAAAAACCAAAAGCCAAATAGTTTAGGTATCAAAGATTTTTTTAAAAACATTAAAATGTTGGAAATCTATGATGTTGAAAATATTTACGTTTGTGAAAAGTCACTGATTGATTATGGTTTAAGTAAAAGTGAACTACTCATTGAGGCAAACATAGTAAACTTTAATGCCCAAAAACAGTTAATTCACAATCAGCAGCATGTGGTGACCCTATGAGTACTTTACATATTTTTTCAAAACCACTGAATTACTACAGTACCCACAGCTTAGATAATCTAATTATGCTCACAGACAGTGTTTTACTCGTGGGTGACGCTTGCTTTGCAAAAGGGCAATATAGACAATTTGCTGACTCACTTTATATTTTAAAAGATGATGCAGAAGCTCGAGATATATCATTAAATATGAACGACAAAGCAATTAGCTATGATGAGTTTGTTACCCTCAGTTTAACTGCAAAACAATCAATTACTTGGTGAACCATGTTGGAATTTAATAATCAAACAATAGACACTGATAAACAAGGTTATTTGCTAGATCATACTGTTTGGTCAAAAGAGTTAGCCAATGTTATTGCAGAGCAAGAAAACATCACATTAACTGAGCAGCATTGGGAAGTTGTTAACTTTGTGCGAGAGTTTTATCTTGAATATAACACTAGTCCAGCCATTAGAATGTTAGTCAAAGCCATGGCTAAAGCGCTCGGTGAGGATAAAGGTAATAGCATGTACCTGTATAAGCTTTTTCCGAAGGGACCGGCCAAACAAGCGACTAAAATTGCGGGCTTACCTAAACCTGCACGGTGTATTTAATGAAACACAAAGCTAAAAACACGTCATCTTCAACAAGTAAACGCAATACAGGTCGTACATATTCGCGCAGTGCTGTAAAAAAGAGCCCGATAAAAAGAGCAATTAAGCCACAGATAGCCCAAAGCGATAAAAAAGTTATTTTATTTAACAAACCTTATGATGTCCTTTGCCAATTCACAGACGAGCAAAATAGACAAACTCTGGCTAATTTTATTCCTATTAAAGATGTTTATGCTGCGGGTCGCTTAGACAGAGACAGCGAAGGCTTGTTATTATTGACCAATTGCGGGAAATTACAAAATACCTTAACCGCTCCTGGTAAAAAAACCAACAAAACGTACTGGGTACAAGTTGAGGGGGTGCCTACAGAAGCATCTATTGATGCGCTCAGTCAAGGGGTCGAACTCAAAGATGGATTAACCTTACCTGCACAGGTAAAGTTAATCGATGAACCAGCGCTTTGGCCACGCACTCCCCCAGTGAGAGAACGTAAATCAATTCCAACATCTTGGTTGAGTATCACTATAAACGAGGGGAAAAACCGTCAAGTTCGACGAATGACCGCACACATTGGCCACCCAACGTTACGGTTAATTCGCTATAGTATTGGTAAATACACACTCGATGGAATTGAAACAGGTCAATATAAAATCAGTGGACCACCAACCAACAGTTAATACTTTACGTTAGCCTTTGCTTATCTGGTATTAAAAGCAAAGGTTAAATATGCTGTGTTATTCATGCCTTCCTAAGGCAATACAATTTCTGCCCTGCCTTTTTGCATAATACAGCGCACTATCCGTTGCTTTAAAGAAATCGACATGGTTAGTTTTTTCGCCATGTTTTACCGTATGAACTCCCATACTCACAGAGAGAAAGCCAGTAAAACTATCTTCATGAGCTATCGCTAAATCTTCAATAGATTTTTGTATTTGTTCTGCAATAAAGAGTGCACCTTGATTATCTGTTTGTGGGAGTAAAACAACAAACTCTTCTCCGCCATAGCGCGCTACAAAGTCCTCAGGACGACTGACTGTTTCTGCTAGCTTTTGCGCTACGCTATGTAAACACTTATCCCCTGCAATATGACCATACCTATCATTAAATTTTTTGAAATTATCTATATCAATAATGATCATAGAAAGTTGAGTATTTACTTTTATCAGTTTTTTAAATTCAGCATGTAATTTTTCGTCAAAACGGCGTCTGTTGGCAATTTTAGTCAATGAGTCTAAAAAGGCCATATCGCTGAGTATCTCTTGGGTTTTCAAACGCTCCGTCGCATCGTTAAATACAGCAATAAATTCACTTTCTACACTAATACCTGACACTTGCATTATCACTTTCGAACCATCTTTACATACAATTTGATAGTCATTAGCAGGAATATCGTCATTATTTTTATTTGCCTGCGCTAAAGACTCACCCCACATCGTTTGAGCAGACTCTCTATAACTAGGCTCAGGATACGCGACCTTCCACCACTGTTTTAAATTAGGGATATCATCAATTGTATAGCCAAATACATCTACAAACCGTTGATTAAGCTTTAAAATATCGCCAGTTACCATACAAACATTACACACGGGCAAAGGCAAAATAGTAAATAATTTTGCATAATGGCTCAGCTCATGTTTTCGCATTGGATGTTCAGTTGCACTACTAACAAAACGCTGCTGTTCAACGTGTTTCATTTCAAGAGAAGCATTCATAGTGGCAACAAAATGCCATTCTAACCACCACTTTTCTAGCTGCTTTAAAATGACTTGTTGAAAGGGATTAATAAAGTCTAAAGAATGTTCAATGAGTCTAAATAGCGCTGAAATAGGGTTGGGTTCTTCAAAGCGGTAAGGACGAGGAACCCTAATGGTTTGATAAAACAGTTGGTAAGCTGATTCTTTAACGTTATGTGGTAATTGTTCTGCTACTAAGCAATCATCGCGTTGTACCTTTGTTGATAACTCAACAACGTAAGATTTTACCTTTTGTGCTTGAGAAGCATAATTCATATATTCATTCCATTGACTATATTATAAATACTTATTTGAGTGTTTATTCAATTTAAACTCATCTAAAGGTATTGCATAATCATTTGGTTGTAAAGGTTTGTTAATGAACAATAATAAATATATTCTTTGATATTCTATAAATAGTACTAACACCTTAAATAAACAACATTTACTCATCATTTATAACTTAAATGAGTGTTTATAATTTAATGGCCTGACATCTTGGACCTGTTGTTCTTTGCAAATTAAAATGTGTTCAAACAAAGGGGCTATAATAGCACCGCAAAATGTGTAATCTAATCGGCTAAGTAAAAATCGACTAACAAAGAGTAAATCATCCCTAACCAACATAAAAAAAAGCAACAAAATCTATTCAATAGCCCTTCCTCTCTTTAAGCACTTACAAAATACATGCTATAATCGCGGCCTTTCCAAGTTAACA
Source organism: Pseudoalteromonas sp. MER144-MNA-CIBAN-0113 (assembly GCF_040308965.1). Taxonomy (NCBI): domain Bacteria; kingdom Pseudomonadati; phylum Pseudomonadota; class Gammaproteobacteria; order Alteromonadales; family Pseudoalteromonadaceae; genus Pseudoalteromonas; species Pseudoalteromonas sp. MER144-MNA-CIBAN-0113. The sequence continues at coordinate 20,009 of NZ_JBEOOG010000058.1, read as the reverse complement.
GTAATCTGTATAAGCGAAATTATTCATGAGCGAAAATAGTCACATTAAAGTCATCGTTGGTATGTCCGGCGGTGTTGATTCTTCTGTATCTGCATATTTATTAAAACAACAAGGCTACCAAGTAGAAGGCTTGTTTATGAAGAACTGGGAAGAAGATGACAATGATGAATATTGCGCTGCCGCTGAAGATTTAAAAGATGCCCAAGCTGTCTGTGACAAATTAGGTATTGAACTTCATACCGTTAACTTTGCAGCGGAATACTGGGACAACGTATTCGAATACTTTTTAGCTGAGTATAAAGCTGGTCGCACACCTAACCCAGACATCATGTGTAACAAAGAAATTAAATTTAAAGCCTTTTTAGAATTTGCGGCTCAAGCACTAGGTGCTGACTTTATAGCAACGGGCCACTACGTGCGTCGTGAGCTCAGAGATGATAAATATGTTATGTGCCGTGGCCTAGATGATAATAAAGATCAAAGCTACTTTTTGTACACATTGAGCCATGAACATATCGCGCAAACGCTGTTCCCTGTTGGAGATATTGCCAAGCCAGAAGTGCGCCGTATTGCTGAAGAGCAAGATTTAATTACCCACGATAAAAAAGACAGTACTGGTATTTGTTTTATCGGTGAGCGTAAATTTAAAGATTTCTTACAAAAATTCTTACCTGCTCAACCTGGTGTTATTGAAGACACAGATGGTAACAACGTTGGTGAGCATGAAGGGTTGATGTACCACACCTTAGGTCAGCGCAAAGGCTTGTTAATTGGTGGTATGAAAGAAGGCTCAGGCGAACCTTGGTATGTTGTAGCCAAAGATGTTGAACGCAATGTATTGATTGTGGGCCAAGGTAAAAATCACCCTCGCCTTTACAGTAATGGCCTAAATGCCAACCAATTACACTGGGTAGATCGTGTTGGTCCTCAAGGTACTACTCGTTGCACCGTAAAAACACGCTACCGTCAAGAAGACTTAAGCTGTACCTTGTTAGTCGGTGAAGATGGTATGGCACGTGTATTATTTGATGAGCCACAAAAAGCGGTAACCCCAGGACAATCTGCCGTATTTTACGCTAATGAAGTGTGTTTAGGTGGTGGTATTATTGACTCGGTGATCAAATAATGAATCAACATCAAGTCATGGCGCTTGCTGCCATGTGCCAAGTGGCTAAGCAAGTTCAGAAGGTTGCCCAATATGGCCGCGGTGATGAACAAGATTTATCGATTTTATTATCAAGTATTGTGCAAACCTCGCCAGCGTCCCCTGAAGATGTGTATCAAGGTGAGCATAACTTACGTGATGGCTATAAAACATTGATGGCACAACTGAGTGCCGGTGCTCAAAAAGATGTAGAAATAGTCAAATATGTGGGTGGTTTAATGCAGTTAGAGCGTGCTCTTAGTGCTAACAGTAAAAGCCTCAATGAATTAGGTAAACGTATTGATGATATTCATCGTCGTTTAGACCATTTTGCTATTACCGATGACAGTGTTGTTGCCGGTTTAGCAGATATATACTCGTCGGTGCTAAGCCCCCTTGGGCACCGAATTCAGGTTTATGGTAAACCCGAGTTATTAAAACAGCAGCTCACGCAAAATAAAATCCGCGCATTACTTTTAGCCGGAATTCGCAGTGCAGTATTATGGCGACAAATGGGCGGCAAACGTCGTCATTTCTTTTTTGCGAAAAGAAAAATTCTCGCCATAGCTAAAACAAAAATTTAATTATCGTTCAAACTAAAATTTAGGAGTTATTATGGAGCTTTCAGCGTTAACGGCTATCTCTCCGGTTGATGGTCGCTACGGCAGCAAAACCACTGAACTACGCAGTATTTTTAGCGAATTTGGATTAATCAAATACCGCGTAACCGTTGAAGTGCGTTGGTTGCAAGCGTTAGCTGCAGCAAGCGAGATTAAAGAAGTCCCCGCTTTTAGCGACGAAGCAAATGCGCTGTTGAATGCAATTGTAGATAACTTCTGTGAAGCTGATGCTCAGCGGGTTAAAGACATCGAACGCACGACAAACCATGATGTTAAAGCCGTAGAGTATTTACTAAAAGAAAAAGTAGCTGATAATGCTGAGCTACACGCAATTAACGAATTTATTCACTTTGCCTGTACTTCTGAAGATATTAATAACCTATCTCATGGTTTAATGTTAACTGAAGCGCGTAACCACGTCGTTTTACCTTATTGTGATGAGTTATTAAGCGCCATTAAAGAAAAAGCAATTGAGTACAAAGCCATTCCAATGATGACTCGTACACATGGACAGCCTGCAACGCCTTCGACTATGGGTAAAGAGTTTGCAAATGTTTACATGCGTTTAAAGCGTCAACGTGACCAAATTGCACAAGTAGAAATGCTAGGTAAAGTAAACGGTGCTGTGGGTAACTACAATGCACACCTAAGTGCGTACCCTGACTACGATTGGCATACCCACGCCGATAAGTTTGTAACTAGCCTAGGTTTAACACTCAACCCGTTTACCACGCAAATTGAACCGCATGATTACATAGCAGAGCTTTTTGATGCAATTGCACGCTTTAATACCATTTTGCTCGATTTTGACCGCGACATGTGGGGCTACATTGCACTTAATCACTTTAAGCAAAAAACCATTGCCGGTGAAATTGGCTCATCAACTATGCCACACAAAGTGAACCCGATTGATTTTGAAAACTCAGAAGGTAATTTAGGCTTAGCCAATGCTATCTTTGGTCATTTAGCACAAAAACTACCTGTGTCTCGCTGGCAACGTGATTTAACTGACTCAACCGTATTACGTAACTTAGGTGTAGGTATGGGTTATGCGGTAATTGCATACCAATCAACCCTTAAAGGTGTAAGCAAACTTGAAGTAAACGAGCAACGTTTAGCAGATGAGCTTGACCAAAACTGGGAGCTGCTCGCTGAGCCAATTCAAACCGTTATGCGTAAATACGGTATTGAAAAACCATATGAAAAGCTAAAAGATTTAACCCGTGGTAAACGTGTAAATCAAGAAATTATGGCTGATTTCATCGATGGTTTAGACCTACCAGAAGCTGCAAAAATTGAAATGAAAAAACTAACGCCGGCTAACTACATTGGTCGCGCTGTTAAGTTTATTGATGATTTAGTTTAATCACTCAAATCTACTAATAAAAAGCGAAAGGTACCTGCCTTTCGCTTTTTTCATTTAGGTCTTAACGTTATAGGCATTCTATGTATCAATTAAAAATAAATGAATTATCAGAGCAAGCGTTTTTAAGTCAATATTGGCAAAAAAAACCACTGTTGATCAAAGCTGGTTTTAAAGATTTTCAAGACCCACTTGATGCGAATGAACTCGCAGGCCTTGCTATGGAAGACAGCATAGAATCGCGCATTATTACTAACCACAATCAACAATGGCAATCGCATCAAGGACCATTTGACGATTTTGAAATACTCACTGATCAGCACTCGACACTACTCGTGCAAGCAGTGGATCATTGGCATCCAGAGGCTGCTCAGTTACTTGAACCTTTTCGCTTTATACCAAATTGGCGCATAGATGATTTGATGATCAGCTACTCAACCCCAGGTGGCGGTGTTGGCCCACACCTAGACCAATACGATGTATTTATTATTCAAGGTGAAGGTAAGCGCCATTGGCGGGTAGGATTACCCGACCCAACACTAAAACAGTTTGCTCAAAATAAAACATTACTGCAAGTTGAAGCTTTCAGTGCAGTAATTGATTGTATTTTGGAGCCCGGTGATATTTTATATATACCACCCGGTTGTCCTCATGAAGGCTATGCGGTTGAGAATGCACTTAACTATTCAGTCGGTTTTAGAGCACCTAATCAACAAGATTTACTTTCAAGTTTTGCTGATCATATTATCGACACAGAAAGCGGCCAAGAAAGGTATACCGACCATACCCTCGCCCTGCGTGATTCTAAAGGTGAGCTAACCCAAAGCGAAGTCGATAAAGTAAAAACGTTAATGCAAGCATTGCTAGAAGACGAGAGTTTATTTAAACACTGGTTAGGTAATACCCTTAGCCAACCTAAGCATGATATGGACTTAGCCCCTGAAGAAGACCCATTTAGTGTCGAACAAATACAACAACTGCTTGAAAACCAAGTAACATTTGAGCGTTTAGGGGGCACACGTGCTATTTATCAATGTATGGATGCAGAGCTACTTCTGAGTATCAATGGCGAAAACTTCGCTTTACCCTTATCTGATTTAGAAGCGGTAAAACAGCTTACTGATTTTATTGAATTTGATAGTAGCGTGCTTAATGCAACCACACCTAGCCTAGATTTTATCGAAACTTTTACTACACTGGTTAATGAGGGTATTTGGTTTAGCTAGGAGGAGGTCATGGTTTATACGGTTGACAAAGTTGATTGGCAAAGTGAAAAAAGTCAACTGCAACATATAAGGGAGCGAGTGTTTGTATATGAGTTACATATTCCTAAAAGTATTGAATTTGACAACTTAGATGCACTCGCTCAACACATTCTGGTCACCGATAATATGCACTCACCTGTTGCCACAGGTCGATTATGTAATGATGGTTTAATTGGTAGAATCGCCGTATTGCCGCAGCATCGCAACCGCAATGTTTATAAGTCACTGCTTAATTTCATTGTTAAATTAGCAGCGGAGCAAGGTATTGAAGCAATCAGTATTAATTGTATTTTAAACGAAGTAGAACGATTCAAAAATAATGGGTTTATTCAGCAAGGCCACGTCTTTATGGAAGCAGGTATCCCAAGGCAACGTATGCAGTGCCCTATTGCATGCTTTGAAACACGACCATTTACTTTAGTGCATTAACAATAAAGCGAGCCATTTGGCTCGCTTTTTATTTTCTATTCTTGTCGGTAATCTTTGAAAAAACGCTGCATTTTCATCATTGCACTCGATAAATCATCTTTATTGGGTAAAAATACCAATCTAAAGTGATCAGGCTCTGGCCAGTTAAAGGCGCGCCCATGCACTAATAATATTTTTTCTGCTTTTAACAAATCAAACATCATTTGTTCATCGCTTTTAATATTGAATTTAGCGGTATCCACTTTAGGGAAAGCATAAAGCGCCCCTTTTGGCTTTTTACAACTAATTCCATCAATCGCATTTAAGCCGCGCCAAGCAATATCTCGCTGCACATATAAACGCCCACCGGGGTCTATTAAGCTATCAATTGATTGAACCCCTCCCAATGCTTGCTGAATTGCATATTGTGCGGGCACATTGGCACAGAGGCGCATTGAAGCAAGAATATCTAAGCCTTTAATTAAATCTGTCATTAATGCCGTACGACCACTTAGCACCATCCAGCCCATTCTCAGCCCAGCAGCGCGGTATGTTTTAGCTAAGCCATTAAAGGTAATGATAGGGAGATCATCGCATAATGAACCAATAGAAGTATGGGTAACGCCGTCGTATAGAATTTTCTCGTATATTTCATCGCTTAACAGCAAAAGCTTGTGCTCTCGAGCAATATTGATCAATTCTTCAAGCAAAGCGTTACTGTAAACGGCCCCAGTTGGGTTGTTGGGGTTTATCAGCACCAATGCTTTGGTTTTAGAAGTAATTTTACTTTTGATATCGTCAATATCAGGAAACCAGTCTTGCTCTTCATCACACAAATAGTGAACCGGATTGCCACCTGCTAATTTTACCGAGGCAGTCCAAAGCGGATAATCTGGGGCAGGAATTAACACTTCATCATCATTATTCAACAGTGCTTGAGTGACCATTTGGATAAGTTCACTCACACCGTTACCAATGTAAATATTATCAACGTCTAAATTGTGTAAGCCACGCTGTTGGTAGTGCTGATAAATAGCAACACGCGCAGAATAAAGACCTTTAGAGTCACAGTACCCTTGAGCTGAATATAAATTACGGATGATATCGCGATGCATATCTTCTGGCATATCAAAACCAAATGCGGCGGGGTTACCTATATTAAGCTTTAATACCTTTTGGCCCTCATCCTCCATTTTTTTAGCTTGCACTAAAACGGGACCTCGGATGTCATAACAGACGCCGTCTAATTTATGACTCTTTTTTATTTCTGACATTGTTACCTCTAAAGAGCAAGTTAATCATTAGACTAACTCAGTAAAGCCGTGAATTACTAGAAAAATTAAGCGCTTAAAACTGAAAAAAATTCACGTTAACACTCTTTTTTATTACTGTTGAAACACGTTTAGCGTCCAGCTAACCATGCATTTAGTTTTGCTTGTGAGCCAGTAACTTGCGCCATTAATCCATCGGCTGCATCAACAGCCTGCTCGTCATTCCCATTATTTAAATTATATTCAATTAAACGGGCAACTTCGGCTAAACTTGCCGCACCAAATTGAGCGGCGTTTGATTTAAGGCTATGAGAGTGGCGAATAGCGGCCTCTTTATCTTGCCCAAGCGCAGCAATTGCTTCGTTACCCAATCGCTCAAATTCCGCACAACAAAATTCCAGTGTATCTGGAAATTGTTCACCTAATAGCGATTCCATACTTTCTAAAGCGGATTCGTCAATATTGATCTCTGTCATATTCATGCCCTTCAATACGGTCCATCGATTTTTTTCTTATCTCTTACTCTATATCTAAGCACAAAAAAAACCAACTTTATTACCGCAAAAATGTATAATTACGCCAAATGTACTAACGAAATAGTGTATTCAATGGCACGTCCTCATTGTAAACAGTGTAACTTTTCGCTAAGCACTTGTATTTGCAGCGCAATTACCCGTGTTACTAACCAAACTCAGGTTATTATTTTGCAGCACCCCAATGAAGCAAAAGTGAGCAAAAATACGGCGCAGCTATTAGCTTTGGGTTTAACCCACTGTAAAATTATTAGAGGCGAAAATAATCAAGACTTCGCCTGTTTACAGAACCTGCCTATTGAATCGAGCGTATTACTCTACCCAAGCGAGAGCGCCGTAAAATTAGACCGACCGAATAGTAAAGAAAACCTTCAAGATATTACGCATTTAATTGTGATTGATGGTACATGGAATAAAGCTTTTAAAATTTTGCAATTAACCCCGTTATTACAACAGTTTAAAACGGTAAGCTTTAGCCATATTCCCACCAACCGTTATGCTATTCGTAAAGCCCCTAGAGCAGATAGTTTATCGACACTAGAAGCAGTAGCGCATAGTTTATGGCTCATAGAAGCACTAAACCCTGCGCCCTTGTATGGTTTATTAGAGGAATTAATAAAAAAACAAACCCAACACATGCCCGCTCACGTAAAAGCACGTTACTTGTAATGTATGAGCTGAAATAAAATAACCGATGCGTAATACCACATCTCGATTAAAACGCGGATTTTCTCGCCAAGGCCCCGACTATCGTTTTGACGATCAAGTCGATTTTAGTGATATAAGAACCACTTTTGGTTTTCGTTCTATGGTGGTTGGTAAGTGGGTTACTAAAGAAGAGCGTTTTATTAGTGCCAACTTAATTTATGATGCGCTGGCTGATTTAGCGCAGATTCTGCATTTACCACCCACTGCCATTGGCCTGCGTGGCAAACTTAATTTTGCTTTTGGCCACGGTGGACAAAAAGGCGTGCAAGCACACTATAATGCGTATGACCAAACCTTAGCACTGGCTAAAAATGCAGGCGGTGGCGCTTTGGCCCATGAATGGTTTCATGCTTTTGATCATCATATTAGTGAGCATTTATTTAAATCTAAAACCCGCTTTGGTTTCGCTTCTAAGTTATGGTTATCACACTCTCCCGACTTAAGCCATCCACTTAATGATGCACTTAATCAATTTTATAAACAGGTGTTTTTAGAGCAAAGCGGTGAACATGCCAATGAATTTGTAAATAAATGCATTGCGTTTGATAAAGCGCATAATCAGCAGTATATGAGTATGCCTGAGGAACTTGCTGCTCGGTGTTTTGAAGCCTGTATCAACGAGCATCAAACAATCAAAAACAGTTTCTTAGTCGGCGGTTTGAGTAATAATAACTTAATTTATCCTGAGCTAAATCACACGTTACACGCCAATGAAGCGCTTAACCATTATTTTCAACTATTAGGTTATGCGCTTCATCAACTAGAAAAATAAGCTATTGTTTAGCTTAGTTATTTATCGTCACTGATACGGCTTGCTACCGCACTATTCTGATCTTTATATTTTGCATCAATGCGGGTGTTATAAGGGCTTTCACACGGACCGGTGAGTGTTTCAAAACTCATGGCGCCAATTTTCATCATAGGTCTTAGCGCAAGCGGCAACTTACCAGAGTTATAAAACTCTAAAACAATATTACCACTCCAACCAGGATCGATTCTGTGTGCTGTAACATGCACCATTAAACCTAAACGTGCCAGCGATGAACGCCCGTCTAACCAACCAACAATGTCTGCAGGTAGGGTTACTTTTTCATAGGTTATTGCCAACGCAAGCTCGCCAGGATGTAGAAAAAACGCTTCGCCTTCAGCTAATACAATTTCGTCGCTCATGATTGATTCTAACGCTTTATTAAGCTGATCTTTTGGACCACTTAAATCAACATAAGCGGCGTTATGGGCATGAAATGTTCTAAACTTATTACCTAAGCGAAGGTCAGCGGTAACCCCTGAAATCATTTCACTCGTTGGCGCGGGCTCAATAACAATACGCCCATCGTTTAAGTATTCTTTAATATGTGTATCTGAAAGTCTCATTTTTAATCTTCCGTAATCACAACTTCAATCGCGTTGTGATGTTGTTGATAGTAAAGCGTGCTGGCAATCAATCGTGCGGCCGCGCTGTAAGTTTTGCTAATAGCCGCATCTGTATCATCGGCAATCAACTTACCTTGCTCAGAGGATTCTCTGATATCAATCGCAAGCGGAATATGCGAAAGCACAGGCACACCATGCTTAAGGGCTAATTTTTGTGCACCGTCTTTACCAAATACATGATTGGCCTCGCCGCAATGCCCACAAATGTAATGGCTCATATTTTCAATCAAACCGAGCACTGGCACATTTACTTTATTAAACATAGCAATACCCTTTTGCGCATCAGCAAGCGCTAAGTCTTGTGGCGTCGTGACAATCACGGTGCCACTGGCTGGCACTTTTTGGCTCATGGTTAATTGAATATCACCGGTACCTGGCGGCATATCTACAATTAAATAATCAAGTTCACCCCAATCGGTTTCATTTAAAAGCTGACTAAGCGCGCCTGAGGCCATTGGGCCGCGCCATACGGTGGCATCATCGCTGGGGACTAAAAAACCGATAGATTGCGCTTTAATACCATTGGCATCAAACGGTTGTAATTGTTTATTGTCTTTTGTAACCGGCTCACTGCCAACTAATCCTAACAACATAGGAATTGACGGACCGTAAATGTCGGCATCTAGTATACCTACTTTTGCGCCTTCATTTTTAAGCGAGCCCGCAAGATTTACAGCCGTAGTAGATTTACCCACCCCACCTTTGCCTGAGGCGACTAAAACAATATGTTTAATGGCTTTAAATTTCGCAGCCTCTTTAAGGTGAACACTGGCAGTTACGTTTACATCAATCTTTAAACGCTCAGTCAAAAATTGAGCCACATGCGGCATTTCAGATTGCGCCGCAAAAGGGAGAATGAGTTTAACCGTAATTGATTTATCAGTGTTTTGAGTGATATCAGCAATGAAATCTTGCTCAATACCCACAGCGAAAGCGGCACTGCGATAGGCCGCTAGAGCAGAAATAATCGGTTGTTTTTGCACCGATTTTGCAGAGAATAGTTTCGACAGTCCAAACATAGCAATAAAATAGCGTTTCTTTGATGAAAAGTGCCACGGAATTATGTAACATTCAGGGCATTAACACCAGTCAATTAGTAAATATCGATAAGCAGTGTGCTCTGTTATCACTTTGCTTATCGATAATGTAATAATTTTCATCTGTTCCTGACTAGGAACGCTTAATTCGGAATGATTATGGCACAGCGAAAGATCCTGATTACTAGCGCATTACCTTATGCCAATGGCCCTACCCATTTAGGGCATTTATTAGAGTATATTCAAACTGATATTTGGTCGCGTTTTCAAAAACTACAAGGCCACGAAGCGTACTATGTGTGCGCCGATGATGCTCATGGCACACCTATTATGCTTAATGCGCAAAAGCAAGGGATCACGCCTGAGGAAATGGTAAAAAACGTTAGCATCGAGCGCCAACGCGACTTTGCTGATTTTAATATCAAATTTGATAATTACCACAGTACCCATAGCCAAGAGAATAAAGAATTTAGTGAGCTTATTTATAATCGCCTTAACGATGCCGGTCATATTAAAAAGCACACTATTTCACAGTTATTCGATCCAGAAAAAGGCATTTTTCTGCCAGATCGCTTTGTTACTGGCACGTGTCCTACATGTAAATCGGAAGATCAGAACGGGGATAGCTGTGATGCCTGTGGCGCAACCTATAGCCCAACCGAGCTAATCAACCCACGCTCTGTTATGTCGGGTGCTGAGCCTATCTTAAAAGATTCTGAGCATTACTTTTTTGATTTACCCGCCTTTGAAGACATGCTTAAAGAGTGGCTACATTCAGGCACAATTCAACAAGAAATGGCCAACAAGTTAGATGAGTGGTTTGCCGATGGTCTCCAGCAATGGGACATTAGCCGTGATGCACCTTATTTTGGTTTTGAAATTCCAAACGCACCGGGTAAATACTTTTACGTATGGCTAGATGCGCCTATTGGTTATATGGCGAGCTTTAAAAACTTATGTGATAAACAGGGCATCGACTTTGATGCATTTTGGCAAGAAGGTTCAGACGCTGAGCTTTATCACTTTATTGGTAAAGACATCATCTATTTCCACAGCCTATTTTGGCCTGCTATGTTAGAAGGCGCTCAATTTAGAAAGCCAACTAATGTATTCGCCCATGGTTTTGTTACGGTCAATGGCGCAAAAATGTCTAAATCAAAAGGCACGTTTATTAAAGCGCGTACTTATTTAGATAACCTAGACCCAGAATTTTTACGTTACTACTACGCAGCTAAACTTAATAGTGGCATTACCGATTTAGATTTAAACCTTGAAGATTTTGCACAACGTGTAAACTCAGACTTAGTGGGTAAAGTAGTGAATATTGCCAGTCGTTGTGCTGGTTTTATTACTAAAAAGTTCGACGGTAAGCTGAGCAATACAGTTATGCAACCTCAATTGCTTGCAGAATTCCAGAACGCATCAGCGACAATCACCGAATATTACGAGAACCGTGAATACAGCCGTGCAATTCGTGAAATAATGGCACTTGCTGATAAAGCAAACCAGTTTATTGATAATGCCGCGCCTTGGGTGCTTATTAAAGATGAGTCAAAGCAAGAAGAAGCGCATCAGGTTTGTTCACTAGGACTTAACCTATTTCGCGTGTTGATCACTTACTTAAAACCAGTGCTACCAGGCATGGCAAGTAATGTTGAAGCCTTTTTAAATGATGAATTATCTTGGCTGGGTGCGCAAACAGCGTTAGTAAACCACCCTATCAATAAATTTAAGCCGTTAATGCAACGTGTAGAAATGGATAAAGTGAATAAAATGGTTGAAGAATCAAAAGAAAGTTTAGTTGCTGAAAAAGACAAAATCGATCCTAATAGCCCACTTGCGAAAGAGCCTATTAGCGAAGAGATTGAGTTTGATGACTTTGCAAAGGTAGACCTGCGTGTTGCTAAAATTGCCAAAGCAGAGCACGTAGAAGGCGCTGACAAGCTGCTTAAATTAACCCTTGATTTAGGCGGTGAAACTCGCCAAGTGTTTGCTGGAATTAAATCTGCTTACGCACCAGAAGACATTGAAGGTAAATTAACGGTAATGGTTGCGAACCTCAAACCACGTAAAATGCGTTTTGGAATGTCTGAAGGCATGGTACTTGCGGCAGGCCCTGGTGGTAAAGAAATTTACATTCTTAACCCAGACGACGGCTCTGAGCCGGGTATGCGCGTAATGTAATTATTATCGCTTAAAGCCGCTAATATTTAGCGGCTTTTTTTTCATCTGTTATTTAGCTATTCTAATAAGAATTTTTAACGCCGCTATTCTCTGGTTTGCTCCCTGAAAAATAATTAAGCATTATTGCGATTTGGTATTACTGCAACAACTTTTGCTAAGTGAATCACCAAGCTTTGCGAGCTAATATACACAAACCAGTTTATATAGCGCACTTGAGGGTAAAAGCCTTGCCCCTGATTACCATAAATCCAAAAAGCACCAATAATGGCATCAGCCAATGCAGCAAGGAAAAGCCCTAAGCTCACCCACACTATTGATTTGGGTGCGTTAATCCCACCATAGGCAACAACTAATACCAGACCCATAAGCCCAACAGCCGTTATCACTAAGCTATAAACCCCAGTCATAGCTAAAATAGTATCTCCTGCCCTCTCAAGATACATAGAAGAGAGCGACGCACTACTTAGCACCAACACAACAACAAAAAAAAGTGCACTTTTTATAAGCGAGACCCGGCGTTTTATATTAAAAACTAACACACAGGCTATAAATAAAAGGCTGTAACCAGGTGCAAAAAATAAGATTGAATCCACTAAATAATCATGTTTTATCAAGGTACTATAGCGATGATAGTGTTGGGGTAAATTAAAATTAATCACATCACCCGCGATACACAACATAAAAGCGCCACTGCCTAAAAGAGCAATAAAGCGTAATTGTTGGTCTTTAAAACGTTTAAATACCCAAGCTGACATCGTTACACTATTAAACATAAGTAAGCAGAGGGAACTCAGTGACAACAGCATTAAAACACGTTTATTTTCAGGCGCAAGTAGCCCTATTAACATCACAGCTAAAGCGCACAGCCAAGCTATAAAAGTAATAATTTGATGTGGATGTTTTATAGATAACGGATTAATTGCACTATCCAACCTTTAAAATTAATAACGTTAACTTAGCAAGTTTTTCTCGTCCAAGGCTATTTTTTGTTTTGCATGTGTTGTATTTCTTTTCGTGTTTTAAGCCGACATTGCGCTAACTGTTTGAGTCGAATTGCTTTAATAGCGGCTAATGGATCTTGTGCATTAAGTCCACCAGCATCATGGTTATTTTGTTGGTTTATTACTTTTTTCTCACCGTGCTTATTGTGCATATCTTTTCTCTTGGAACTGTTTATCAATTTTAGGCGCGGTACCTTAAGTAAAAAAGTGCTTTAACGCTAAACGATTTACTTGAAAAACACCTGACACCCTGTATATTAGAACCTTCTAATGTTTAGAGGTGTATTATGCGCATTATTTTGCTTTTTTCCAGTTTATTTATTTCATCCGCTGCTTTTGCTAGCAATACCGACGATGCACGACAAACCATTAAGGCATTTTCAAGTGATTTAAAACAGGTACTGGTTAGTACTATGAAACAAAGCGGCCCACTAGCGGCAATAAGTGTATGTAATACAGCTGCACCCGCTATCGCTTCACAACACAGCAATAGTCCTTGGCAAATTAGCCGCAGTGCTTTGAAAACTCGTAACTCAGATAATCAACCCGATGCATGGCTCAAAAATGTTTTATTAAACTTTGAACAACGTAAGCTCAATGGCGAGCCGGTAGCAAGCATAGAATATCAAGAGCAAAGACCGGATGGCTGGTATTTTGTAAAAGCGATTCCTACTCAAAAAGCGTGTTTAGCGTGTCATGGCAGTCAGATTGACCCCACAGTTTCTAAAAAAATAGCGACTTTATACCCTAATGATCAGGCAACTGATTTTAAACTGGGTGACATTCGTGGCGCATTTGTTGTTAAAAGGGCCATTGAAAATGGCCAATGATAATTCATAGACGATCAGCTATTAAATTTTACCGCATCGGATGCAATACGCTTTTTACGCCTAACATATAAAGTATGTGGCAGCATAAGTAATTGATTTAATATAATAGCTAATACCAATGCAAACAACACTGCACTCGCGGTTAAAGGAATACCTAACTTAAAGTTATCAAGTGTATTTTGTAATCTGTCAAAGCGCTCAGGGGAGAACATATACAACATTTTTTGCAGTAGATTACCTTGTTCAAAAATAGCCATCCCTTTTTTTAAATCGGCAAATTGCAGTAATGTTTGCTGTTTTTGATTTGCATCGGCTCTAACGCTAGGTTCAGCGTTTGCTAAGTGGCGGTTTATCATCGCTTGCGTGCTAGAAAAGTTATATTGCTTGGCCGTTTTTGCATAGCCATCGACTTGCCATTTTGTTGCATGGTATAAGCCCGCTAAATGCTGCTGGTAATGATCGCTCAGCTGTGGACATTGCAAAAAGACAATAAAAGCACACGCAAATAGTAGTTTATCAAACATCTTAACAATCATAGTTATGCCTTTTGCTGCTCTGATTTAAAAATGAGTACAGGTAACTATAACATGTACTCATTATTTACTAATTGAATTATAAAAGGACAGCTCGCTACTTTTTTAGTTACCTTGCTTGGTGAAATTGACGGTGCAAAGCATGTACTTGCTCAGCAAGTGCCGGTACTGGACCATAAACCGCCGTATTGGGAGAAATAGCCTCAATAGGCAAAGGATTGACCGGTGCTGGAGCAACGTGCATTTCACTTAGCCACGTTGTTAACTGTGCAGTAGAACTCACATACATAATTCGCCCTAAGCCAACCCAAGCATGTGCCGCAGCACACATAGGACAATGTTCTCCTGAGGTATACACTGTGGCGCTGGCGCGTTGCTCTGGGGTCATATTGTTGGCTGCCCAACGAGCAATCTCAAATTCAGGATGACGAGTATGATCGCCACCGGCAACACGATTACGATCTTCCATACATACATGCCCATTAGCATCAACAAGGACAGAGCCAAACGGTTCATCACCGGCCTCTAACGCTTCTTTTGCAAGTTCAACACTGCGCTTTAAATGCGCTAAATCAGTCTCATTCATCATGTGTGCACTCCTTTAACTGTCATCATAACTTTATCTGTTAGCCATATTTTTAATAGTCTGAATTTTACTCTTTTTCTAACCATAACGCTTTGATCCCCGCTTTAGCAACTCGTACATCCTCACTACCATGCGCGCCTCCTACTCCAACAGCCCCCACCACGGTATTATTAATATAAATAGGTACACCGCCATCCAATATTAAAATATTTTCATCTAAATAACGGAGCTCTTCGGGAATTGTTCCCTCTTTAATTCCTTTGGCTATTACCGCCGTTTCTCGCTTTTGCGAATTGGCGGTATAGGCTTTTTTATAACTGGCACGAATAGTATGAACACCGGCAAGATGATCGCGAAGTACCGCCAGCGTTTGCCCAGATGCATCCACAACGGTTATTGATACAGCTAAATTGTCTTTGTGCGCCGCTGCAGACGCTGCATTGACTATACGCTGTGCCATTTCACCCGTTAATTGTGCCATCATAGCCACATTTTCAAGCTGTTGATTATGAGTATTTATCTGCATTTCAGTTTGTCCAGCAACAGACGCTAATGAAGAAAGTGATGCAATGAGCACTGTAAAAATAGCCCGTTTTTTCATGGTTTATTTCCTATTGTTAATTAATGACGTTATATCGCTGAACTGGATATAAAAAATTGAAAATAAACAGACCGTGTTTACTCATAAAAGCTTTCACTAGGAGGGTTAATCGATGGCTTTGCTTTTTATAAAATACTTTTTATTGGAATAAGGTAATGTAACCCCCCTTTAAAAAATGATCGTAAGCTAGCAACCCTGCGTAATATTTAACCGACAACTAATCAATTTAAAGGAAAGTAACATGTTTAAGAAAATAGCGTCTGTTCTGACTTTTGTATTAGCAAGTTTAACCCTATCTTCAGCAGCTCATGCCGATCACCATGGTATGAAAAAAGATATCGTTGATGTAGCTGCTGCCAATGGTTCGTTTTCAACACTCGTTGCAGCTGTCAAAGCGGCAGGCCTTGTTGATACGTTAAAAGGAGATGGCCCTTTTACTGTATTTGCGCCAACTGATGAAGCATTTGCTAAGCTACCAGCAGGTACAGTTGAGAACCTTCTTAAGAGCGAAAATAAAGACAAGTTAACTGCAATTCTTACCTACCATGTGGTATCAGGTAAAGTAATGGCCGCAGACGTTGTAAAATTAGACAGTGCAGCAACCGTACAAGGTCAGTCTGTGAATGTAACCACCAATAATGGCTCTGTCATGATCAACAATGCAAACGTAGTAATGGCAGATGTAAAAGCCAGCAACGGCGTGATTCATGTCATTGATACTGTTTTGTTGCCAAAAGAGTAACAATCTAACCTCCACAGCGGAGTAAAATACTAACTCCGCTCACGATTACAAGCACAAAGTATTAATTTCTTTTACTAAATGCCCTCTTTTATACTAGTGATTTTTACACTATATTAAAAGATAATTAAGCGTCTGTTAATATTGAGAAAGTGTTTGTGGAAACAAATAAAAATAATACTACTGTTGAAGATAAACCAACTGAAGATCAAAAGAAGTTTTTCCTCGATTTACTCCCGGGAAAGATGATTGATATACAATTTAACAATCCCATTCAGGTTCGCTTTAAACTCACTTTAATCGGCTACGACACCGGTAAATATTTAATATTAAAATACCCTGCTCAAGCAGGTAAAAATGATTACAGCGACATTTTAGTTGAAGGTAATGGGGCTATTGTACGTTATATCATTGAAGACGAACGGGGCGAATGTGTTGCTTTTTCAACCAGCATATTAGCGATTTCATTTCGCCCTGAACGATTAATTTATTTAGCTTACCCTAAAAAAATTGAAAGCCGCCAATTACGTGAAACTAGCAGGTTGCCTACACACATTCCGGCTAAAATTAGTTTACACAAAGGCGATATTGATGCTGATAGTAAAAGCTTATTGCATGGTTTAATTATTGATATTTCTCCGAGTGGCTGTCGCTTTGCTATTCACGTAAGCTCTGGATTTGTTGCACTAAAAAAACGTCAAGTTTTTGTGCATATACTTTCTCCATTAGACAACGAGCCTGTTATTATTACGTCTTACATTAGGAATAACCAAATGAAAGGCAACCGCCTTAGCGTTGGTATAGAGTTTGATGCTTCAGAGCAAGTTAAGCTTAACAAACTGTTAGAAGCTTACTCGATTGATATTGATTAATGCCTTAAATAATTCTACCTGCAAAAACAGCAATGGCTAACCAATCTTGCTTAGCCATTGTAATAGTTATTTTTTATTCTAAACGCTTCAAAAACCGGTCACTTCTTGGCAAGTAGTAATCATCATAATCAAGCGAGACAATCACTCGCTCTGCCCGACCCAGCAACTCATCACGAGGAACTAATCCAATGACCCGCGAATCCGCACTGTTATCGCGGTTATCACCCATAACAAGATAATGATCTGCTGCTATCGGTGTTGCCGGAAACTGCACTAAGCTTGCTGCCGATTTGGTAAGCCGTATGGTATGAGCATGCTCCTTTAAGTGCTCAGTTTTATCTAGCCACCGAATACTCTCGTTTAAAGTGCTATAACTTACTTTCTCGCCATTAATGGTCAATTCGTTATTTTGAAATGAAATTGTATCACCTGGTGTGCCAATAACGCGTTTTATTAAACGGTTATCCGCCACTTTAGAATCAAATACAATAATATCGCCGGTTTGTGGTTCTGCCAATCTTATCAGGGATACATGCGTGAATGGTATACGTAAATCATACGCCATTTTATCGGTAAGGATTCGGTCGCCTTCTTCAATGGTCGGTTTCATTGAACCTGTAGGTACTTCGTACCAATCGGCGACGGCACTACGAAACACACTCATTAAAATAATAAATACGATTAAGGAACGATTTTTTTTATATAACTTTGTTATTAGATTCATCTGTACACTCTGCTGTGGGTAATTACTTCATCAGAGTAAAATAATCGCAAGCAGTTCAATCAAGTATGTAACAAAACATGTTTAAGGAGGGAATATAGGTGTGCTGACACACCTATATTTAACAATAAAAAACTACTGATTTAGTTTATCTTTCGCTTCTTGTACTTTTGCAAAATCTAAACCTAATTCATCCGTTGCTTCTTTAATTAAATGAGGTTGGGTCATTACTACCGCCATCAATTGCTGAAGTTTTTCTGGTGGAATACCCAGCTCTTGTACTAAAGCCATAGCCATCATTGGGTTTTGGGTAAATGCTTCAAATAATGCCGCTACTTTTTCATCGCTGACATTGTGCTCTTTTAATATTGCAATAATTGGATTCATTATTAACCTTAAAATCGAAATAGTTTGTTAAAGTATATGGCCTCATACAGGGATTAACAATATTAATCCCTGTGGCATTACTTGTTTCACTCTACCAACAATACAACTTTACCTGAGTTTTCATTACCCTCTAAAATGGCATGTGCCTCACTAGCTTGTTGCCATGGCATGATTTTATAAATATTAAAGTCATATTTCTGATTGGCAATATCATCATAAAAGCGCGCTACAAATGCATCTCTTAACGCACGTTTAAACGCGATACTGCGATTACGTAATGTCGAGGCATGAAACGAAATGCGCTTTTGTAATAAGCGTGCAAAATCGACTTCGGCAAAGCGACTATCTAAAAATGCGAGCATCACAATCTGACAATCCATTGCGGCCACTTTGGCATTTTTATTCAAATAGCGGCCAGAAACCGGATCGACTATAGCGTTTGCACTTAAGTTATGTGCCTTCATATATTCAACAAAATCAGTGGTTTTATAATTAATCACATGGTCAGCACCCAAGCCTTTAGCGTGTTCACATTTTTCATCAGACCCTGCTGTTATTACCACCTGTGCACCGGCACTTTTTGCCATTTGAATAGCCGCTCCGCCTACGCCACTGGCACCGGCATGAATAAGCGCCGTTTGCCCTGATTGTAGTTTTCCTAACTCAAAGAGTGCGCCAAAGGCAGTTAAATACACTTCACTAATAGCAGCACCTTGTGCCATAGAAATATTATCTGGCAATTCCATTAATTGCTGCGCATCTACCGCGACATATTCACTGTAAGCACCTCCAGCACATAGAGTAAAAATACGCTTATCTTGCCATTTAGGGTCTACCTCACTGCCAAGCTCACACACGGTACCTGCACATTCGAGTCCTAGAATAGGGCTATCCCCTTCAGGAGCAGGATACTTACCTTGACGCTGCATACAATCGGCGCGGTTAACGCCAATCGCTGCTACTTTTACCAGTACTTCATTACTGCTAATCTTCGGCTTGTCGGTTTGTTCAAACGCTAACTGCTGATCTTGATGTGAAATGTACTGCATAAATCTCCTCGTATTTTATTCTATTTGATTTTCGCCATACTTCGGCTTCAACTAACTCGTTATTTTCTGTGTAATATATTTAAAGTGTGTAGTGGTTAGTAATTTTATTGATGTAACCTCGGGGTTTTAGCACTGGCAAACACAAAGCCTGACAAAAAAGCGAAGCCAACTAATTTAAACTCATAATACTCCTTTTGGAGTTAACAGCGCCTTAAGCACAAAAATTCAGTGCTGATTTAATCAGTTTATTGGCCTTTGTGGACTAACCTTTGTTCAATTTAGACCGAACTCGTTGGGCAGTACATGTTCTGCATTTATGCTGCGTTATCAGCAATTGCAGGGGAAGCCTTGCCTAAAAACACAACTTCAAATTTAACCTTGAAAGATAAACAAAACTATAAATTATTAAAGCGCCAGCTTTGTTTATAAGGATATACATCAGGAAGCTGACCTTGCTCAATACCTTGCTGAGTCATTTGCCAGTACTTTGCCGTAAATAAATCACTATGATAATGATTAAAATGGCTAAAGGCACTGCTGCTGGCACTAAAAAACACCTTAAATTGACTCGGGAATATATCATTTTGGTCTATATCAAAATAAGAATGTGAGCTTATTTCCTCTAACGCGTTGTCAGTATTTGGCACAGACTGTGTGAAAACTCTGATCACCTTTTGGTCTAAGTATGTTCTGCTTATGATCTATTAATCTATACATTTAGTT
>NZ_JBEOOG010000057.1:0-24852 GCF_040308965.1 Pseudoalteromonas sp. MER144-MNA-CIBAN-0113 | reverse complement strand
AGTATTATTCATGGACGCTCCTAACATGATTTGATTTACTTAGTATAGCAAACCAACACAGAAATGGATCAGCGCCAATTGGTTTTATTCATACCTTAGATCTTAATGACGGCAAACCCGTTAAAAAACGCACCTTATTAGAAGTAGAAGTAGAAGTAGCTGCGCAGCAAAAGCGCCAACAAAAAAGCTCTTCACATCAAAAGTTACAGGCTAAAACCAGTCAAAAACTCCATACCGTTATTGAAAGCGTGATTGCTAAACGTCTTGGAGACATCGATTTTGTGATTAAAGACACCATTGGCATAGAAGATAACGTGTGCGCCATACTCGATATACTGGCTACTCGCGCCGCCTCGGTTGGCCGTTTAGAGCCGCTAATTAACGATTTAAGTTGGTTGGGGCGAGAACTAGTTACCTTAGTTAATTTACCCTTTTATCGTAAGCAACGCAGTAAAGGCACCTCAGTCAAAGTAGATACCCCAGCGTTGGCATTACGTTATTTGGGCTTAGACAACCTGCAACTGGTAGTGCCTACTTTTGCAGTGCGTCATTGGATGCCACATAGCACAGAACCATTCACGTTATTAAAACGCAGGTTAAAAGACAACACCATGTCGTGTGCCATTGCAGCGCAAACGCTTGCCCAGCTTAACGGGGTAAACCCCATGCATGCGTTTACATTGGGCATGTTACTGAATGTAGGGCAAATTGCTTTAGTGCGCTTATACCTAAAAGTGTTTGATCAGGTATGGCAGCGCAAAGTACTGCGTGCTCGTGAAGAAGGTGATAAAAACCTACACACCGCGTTATTAGAGCTAAAACCAGATCCGTTATTTTTAACAACACTGCTACACGAAAAATCACTGCTTGTCAGCGCCAAGGTCATTGAAACCATGTCGTTCAAATATTTGCCCTTTAACAGTGTTATGCAGCAGTTAGTGAATGGGGTTGAAAAGGGCGATAGTTTATTGCCATTATCGCAAGTGATTTTAAAGGCTCGCTGTTATTCTCAATATTTAAATTTAAAAGAGCACCAGCTGATTGAAGACGATGAATTACAAAGCTGGTTTAGCTATTATCAGTTCACTAAAAAAGAGTTAGATACCCTAAAAACAGGTAATTTTACTAATTTGGCACTTCAAATTGACTAAATCTGTTAATTTTTTTGCGACTATTCATTCACTTTAATTCTACTTATTCATGTGCAGTTGATTTAAAAGCGCCATGCTTTTTTCGTTGTAGAGGCGCTCACTAAGGTAAATGCACATCATAATTAGCTCTCAAATAGTTATTCACTATCTATGAAATAATATCTTAAGCCCTTTATTTTAAAGGGGTACATGAAAGTTTTTGAAGAGACATCCCCCTAAATTTCTGAAATAATGAGCGCCTGAAAATTGAACCACAACGTAGTTTCAGGCAAATATACAGCTATTAATTTTTGCCGGCACATTTGGTTATTAACAATAATCACACCCCTATTCTACTGCTTTGTGATGCACACAATTAAGAGGAAATAAAATGACAGTCAATCGCGAATTATTTGATCACGTAATGGTTCCTAACTACGCACCTTCAAGCGTAATTCCTGTTCGAGGCGAAGGCTCTCGTGTATGGGATCAACAAGGACGAGAGTTTATCGACTTTGCTGGTGGTATTGCCGTTAACTGTCTTGGCCATTGCCATCCTGCATTAGTGGGCGCATTAAAAGAGCAAGGCGAAAAAATTTGGCATTTATCAAATGTAATGACCAACGAGCCGGCACTTCGCCTAGCTAAAAAAATGGTTGATGCGACATTTGCTGAAAAAGTTTACTTTGCAAACTCAGGCGCAGAAGCAAACGAAGCGGCACTTAAATTGGCGCGTCGTTTTGCGCTTGATAAATTTGGCGCAGAAAAATCGCAAATCATCGCCTTTAATAAAGGTTTCCATGGCCGTACATTCTTCACCGTTACTGTAGGCGGTCAAGCAGCCTATTCAGATGGTTTTGGTCCTAAGCCAGGCGACATTGTTCATTGTGATTACAATGACCTTGCCGCATTTGAAGCACTGATCAGCGATAACACCTGTGCGGTAATGATGGAGCCAATTCAAGGTGAAGGCGGTATTATTTCGCCAACTGACGAATTTGCACAGGGCGTTCGCGATTTATGTACTAAACACAACGCACTGCTTATTTTTGATGAAGTACAATCAGGTGTTGGCCGTACAGGTGAGCTATACGCATACCAAGGCTTAAACGTAGTGCCTGATATTTTAACCTCAGCAAAAGCTCTCGGTGGCGGTTTCCCAATTGGCGCTATGCTAACAACCACTGAGATTGCACAGCATCTTAAAGTGGGTACACATGGCTCTACTTACGGTGGTAACCCATTAGCGTGTGCAGTTGCAGAAGCCGCATTTGATACTGTAAATAACCCAGAAGTTTTAGCAGGCGTTAAAGCAAAGTCGGCGTTATTTACTGAGCTATTAAATGCCATTAACGACAAGTACAACGTATTTAGTGAAATTCGTGGTCAAGGTTTATTAATTGGTGCTGTGGTAAACGAGCAATACAAAGGCCGTGCAAAAGAGTTTTTAGTTGCCGGTACTGAGCATGGCTTAATGTCATTGGTTGCTGGTGCTGATGTGGTTCGTTTCACACCTTCTTTAGTAATACCAGAAGCGGATATTCGCGAAGGTATGGCACGCTTTGAAAAAGCAGTAGCCCACGTTGTAAATGCGTAATTGCTAATTCAACTTCTTTAGGGGCAAACGTAGTTTGCCTTGCAGTTCCTATTTACCGTTATATATAAGGGAGTAAGCGGATTCATGATGATCCTTCGCCCAATCCAAAAAAGTGATTATGCAGCTTTAGTAACCATCGCCGACGAGTCGGGACATGGCTTTACTTCTTTGCCTAATAATGAAGAGTTATTACAAAAGAAGATAGCGCATTCAGTTAACTCATTTACAAAAACGACATCACAACCAGGTGATGAGGGTTACTTATTTGTTCTTGAAGATACTGAAACTGGTGAAGTAGTCGGTACTTCAGGTATTGAAGCCGCAGTTGGCTTAGATGACGCATTTTATCATTATCATTTGAGTAAAGTGATTCACTCTTCGCGCACGCTAGATGTGTATAAAGCGGTAGATATTCTCACCCTTTGTAATGACTACACTGGGGCGACAGAGCTGTGCACACTGTTTTTAAAAAACGGCTATCGTAAAAATTGTAACGGTAAGCTGCTTTCAAAAGCACGTTTTATGTTTATAAAACAGCATCAACAACGCTTTGCACAAACCGTTATTGCAGAAATGCGCGGTGTATCTGACGAAAACGGTAGTAGCCCATTTTGGCAGTGGCTTGAAGAGCACTTTTTCTCTATGGACTTCCCAACGGCAGATTATCTGACGGGAATAGGGCAAAAAGTATTTATTGCTGAGCTTATGCCTAAATACCCAATTTACGTCAACTTATTGAGTAAAGACGCGCAAGCGGTTATAGGTCAA
The DNA here is from genome assembly GCF_040308965.1 of Pseudoalteromonas sp. MER144-MNA-CIBAN-0113. NCBI lineage: Bacteria > Pseudomonadati > Pseudomonadota > Gammaproteobacteria > Alteromonadales > Pseudoalteromonadaceae > Pseudoalteromonas > Pseudoalteromonas sp. MER144-MNA-CIBAN-0113. The sequence goes on along the minus strand of NZ_JBEOOG010000057.1, from coordinate 21,357 downwards.
GTGCATGACAATACGCGCCCTGCAATTCAACTATTAAAAAGTGAAGGTTTTACTTTTAATGGTTACGTTGACATTTTTGATGCAGGTCCAACCGTTGAAGCAAAAGTAGATAACATTGCGACAATTCGCAATGCACAAAACTTTAGCGTTGAAATTGGCGAAATGACAGGCGATACCATGGTGTTGTTAGCCAATGACAAGCTTGAAGACTTTAGAGCAACAGTAGCGCCAATGGCATTTGATTCGCGATCAAACAGCCTAGTGCTTACGCAAGAACTTGCTGATGCATTACATTTGAAATCGGGCGATTTTGTTGCGGCTACCCCAGTTTAATTTAGGAGAAAGTATATGACTCATCCTGCACAATTTATTAATGGTCAATGGTCACCAGGCCAAGGCACCGAATTTAACTCAGTTAACCCTGCAAATAACGATGTTATTTGGCAGGCATCAGCTGCAAGCGCTGAGCAAGTAGATAGCGCCGTAGCCTCTGCGCGTGAAGCATTTTATAGCTGGGCTGATAAAAGCTTTGCGCAGCGCTTAGAAATTGTAAAAACCTTTGCTGCAACGTTAAAAGAGCATAGCGAAGAGTTGGCTGTGGCAATAGCTCAAGAAACAGGTAAGCCACTTTGGGAAACGCGTACTGAAGCGGGTGCCATGGTCGGAAAAATTGCCATTGCTGAAAAAGCATTTTTAGAGCGTACCGGCGACGTTGAAAACGCGATGCCGCAAGGCCGTGCGATGATCCGCCATAAGCCACACGGTGTTGTTGCTGTATTTGGTCCTTATAACTTCCCTGGGCATTTACCAAATGGCCACATTGTACCTGCACTTTTAGCTGGTAATACCGTGGTATTTAAACCCTCTGAACTAACACCTATGGTGGCTGAGCTAACCCTTAAACTATGGGAAAAAGCCGGTTTACCAGCAGGGGTTATTAACCTTGTACAAGGTGAAGTTGAAACAGGTAAAGCACTGGCGTCACACAAAGGCATTGATGGTTTATTCTTTACAGGTTCTTCTCGTACGGGTCATATTTTACATGAGCAGTTCGCAGGTCAACCAGGTAAGATTTTAGCGCTTGAAATGGGTGGTAATAATCCGCTAATCGTTAAAGATGCAGAAGATACGCTTGCTGTTGTGCACGATATTGTGCAATCTGCGTTTATCTCAAGCGGCCAACGCTGTACGTGTGCGCGTAAATTGTTTTTACCAACAGGTGCTAAAGGCGATGAAATTTTAGCACGCCTAATTACAGCCACTAAAGCAATCAAAGTTGGTAATTATGACGATGCTGACCAACCATTTATGGGCTCTATGATTTCAACGGCCGCTGCCGCTGGAATGGTTAAAGCACAAGATGAGTTAAAGGCCATGGGTGGCGAAGTGCAGGTTGAACTTGAGCACACAGCAAACACTGGGTTTGTTACACCTGGTATTATTGAGTGTACAAATATCAATGATTTCCCAGATGAAGAGCATTTTGGTCCGCTTCTAAAAGTATTCCGTTTTGATGACTTTGACCAAGCAATTGATAAAGCAAACGACACGAGCTTTGGTTTATCAGCAGGCCTACTAAGTGATAACCAAGCCGATTACGATCATTTCTTACGTCGTATCCGTGCGGGGATTGTTAACTGGAACCGTCCTATTACCGGTGCATCAAGTGCAGCGCCGTTTGGCGGTATTGGTGCCTCAGGTAACCACAGAGCAAGCGCTTATTATGCCGCTGACTACTGTGCATACCCTGTTGCGTCTGTGGAACTTGAAAAAGTAACCATGCCAGCAACACTAAGCCCAGGTTTAAAAATCGATTAACTGATTTTTAAACTAGTAATAAATCACTAAAAAAGCAGCTTCGGCTGCTTTTTTTGTACTGCAATCTCACAAAGCTAGCAATTATCAGTGCTTTCTGCTTAAATTAAGCAACCAGTATTTTTGAGGTAAGTAGACAATGGTTTTAAACAGGCAAGGGTACGATGACTTAATAATGTACCTAACTCAGAACTTAGCGTTGTTTGAAAAACCAGGTGAAATAAAGCCAGGTGCACCAACGGTTATTGAGTTAATTGAAGATGTAATTGCCGAAAATGTCATACGCATTTGTCAACAACACCCCGATCTATCTACAGAGCAGCGTAGTCAAATTGTACGCGAAGTTGATGGCATTGTTTACGACTTACAAGAAGTACTCAGCAGTGTGACTTCTCACACCGTCACAGTCGAACAGCATGCTTTTATTGATGAGTTTGCAGGGCTAGTCAAAAACTTATTTGATAACGCTATTAGTTAATATTTCCCCCTTTAAAACCACGCTTTATTCGCTATTTAATTTTAAATGCGCGCGAGTGTCTGCGTGTAATGAATATAAATTATTGAGATAAAACAATGCAAGCAAATGTAAAATGGGTTGAAGGTAATACTTACATCGGTCGCTCTAACAGCAATCATAATGTCGTGTTTGATGCGGGCAGTGACGGAGCAGCACCTAGCCCAATGGAAATGGTATTGATGTCGGTTGGTGGTTGTTCATCGGTTGATGTGGTGAGTATTTTAAAAAAAACTAAGCAAGAGTTCTCATCAGTAGATGTGCAGTTAACCGCTGAACGAGCAGAAACAGCCCCGCGCGTGTTCACCAAAATTAATTTACACTTTGTTGTAACCGGTAATAATGTGTCTGAAAAGCACCTAGAAAGAGCGGTTTCGCTTTCGGCAGAAAAGTATTGTTCAGTTGCATTAATGCTTGATAAAACAGTAGAAATTACCCACAGCCATGAAGTTGTTCAAGATCAGGGAAAATAACGCTTTTTCCGTGAGTAAAATTCGTATAAAATCCGCGAACTTTTCATTCTGCAGGTGCAGATTTCACTAATTTATAGGTTGGTTTATATGAACAAACCCTTCGATAAACTTAAACTTCATGGCTTTAATAATTTAACTAAAAGCCTAAGCTTTAGTATTTACGATATTTGCTATGCAAAAACAGAGCAACAACGTAAAGAATATATAGAATATATCGATGAGCAGTATAGTGCAGATAGACTAACCGACATTTTAGGTGATGTGGTTGATATTATTGGTGCCAATATTTTAAATATTGCACGTCAAGATTACGAGCCACAAGGTGCCAGCGTAACTATTTTGGTTTCAGAAGAGCCGGTCGAAGAGCAGCAAAATTATGATGCTGACGAAGCACCAGGGCCGTTACCTGACTCAGTGGTTGCACACCTTGATAAAAGCCACATTTGTGTTCACACGTACCCTGAAGCACACCCTGATGATGGTATTTGTACTTTCCGTGCTGATATTGAAGTATCAACCTGTGGCATTATTTCGCCACTTAAAGCGTTAAACTTCTTAATCCATAGCCTTGAGTCAGATGTGGTTACAATTGACTACCGTGTACGTGGCTTTACCCGCGATATTAACGGCGTTAAACATTACATTGATCATGCAATTAACTCGATTCAAAACTTCATGACAGAAGATACTAAAGAAGCGTACCAAATGATGGACGTGAACGTGTATCAAGAAAATCTGTTCCATACCAAAATGATGTTAAAAGAAACCGACTTAAATACGTATTTATTTGGTTTATCTACTGATGATTTGTCAGATGACGAAGAAGAAGAGATTCGCTCAAAACTAACACGTGAAATGCAAGAAATATTCTATGGTCGTAATCTGCCAGATACAGAATAATAGCAACGCATTAAATAAAAAATGGCGCTCACTGAGCGCCATTTTTGTATGTGTTGTTTAATGCTACTTAATCAGTAATAACTCGGTTTGTCGGCCATTTAGATACCACACACCGGTTTTATCAAATAGGGCGTCTTCTTCTAGCATTATTCTTATTTCTTTATTCCACGGCTTTATAAACACCGCATTGTTAAGCTCAATAGAATAAGCGGTATTTAAATGCAGTGGGTAATCGCCATCACCCGGCACACCTTGCTGTGAATCCCACATGCCTAATGTCGTGCCAGCTGCATGGCCATGATAGCCAAGCGGGTGCGTATAAATAGTGGGTTTTAAACCTTGTGCAATGGCTTTTTCGCGGGCGGCTTTTAATACCTGATTACCCGTTTTACCAGCTGTAAATTCAGCCGTAAAAATGTCCTGTAGCTTATTACCCTTTTTTAACGCATCAACAAGGTAATCTGGGGCTTTTGTCTCGCCTGGTTTTAAAACATACGCATGTTGTTGAGTGTCGGTATTTAGGCGTAAATACGTAATACCAAAATCAACATGCAGTAAATCGCCAGCTTGAATAACATTGTCGGCATAGCCATTGGTAAAACTGTCTTCGTGGTCGAACGATTTACTGTCGGCGCGTTGTATTGCAATACTTGGGTGAAACCACGTTTGCAGTTTAAGCTCCCTTACGCGCTCTCTAAACCACCATACTAAGTCGTCGCTGGTTGTTTTGCCCACCGTAATTACTTTATTTGAAAAGCCCTCAGCAATAATAGAATGAGCAATAGCAACAATGTGTTTGTACATGTCCACTTCTTCTGGAATGCGTTGCTCTAACCATGCAACAGCCAGCGGCTCGGCTGAGGTTATTTTATTTTTATATGTCGCAGGTAAGTTAGCCATTAAAGTGGTGTAATCGCCATGCACTAAGCCATCAGCGTGTGCCCAGTCTGTAGATGTATTGAGAGCAATATTTCGCGGTTGGTATTGCTCAATAAGCTCATTAAGGGCAAGCCACTGATTGGGCTGAGCTTGCTTGTCCCATGCCTTTTTAAACACATTCCCTATTTTATAAGGCGCAATAGCAAAAGCATCTACAGCCCCTGAGGCATTGCGTGCTAGCACTAAAATGGTGGTGCGTCTGCCGATAACCACGTTGCTGGCAGCATGGTTTTTAATATCGGATCTTCATTATATTCGCGGCTTATCATCAGCCACATATCAATGTTGTGTTGCTGCATTAATGTGGGTAATAACGTATTGATGCGTTTTTCGGTAATGCTATCGATAAACGCGGCCCTGTCTTTCATTGATAAAATAGTCGGGGACTCAGCGGCTTTAATTACAGGGCTAAGAAGTATGAGTATAAAGGCTAATAAAAAAACGCATTTATTGTTTTGCATAGTTGGCTTATTTTTAGACGAATATATAAGCTAACATCTCACAAGCAATACGATAAAAAAATCATTTGCGATAAACCGCAGGCACAAAAAAGCCCAGCAAAATACTGGGCTTTTTAGAGTTAAAACGTTTAGCTAAGCATGCTGTACAGTAACGCACACACGGCTAACGAACCGACCGCCAGTACAAATAAGGTACTTAAACGGTTACGGTATTTTTGTAAGCTAGGTACTTTGTAAACCGCAATCATTGGCATAATGAATAAAATCATCGCAATGATTGGGCCCGATAACTGATCCATCATATCTAGTATGCTTGGGTTTTTAACCGCGCAGAACCAAATAGCAAAAAACATCAGTACCGCACCCACTTTGTCAGCCACTTTAGGGCTCATGCTTGAGTGTTTAGTTACTAATCCGGTAAAGCTTTCGCGCGCCCCTAAAAAGTGACCTAAAAACGACGACATAATAGCAATAAAGGCAACCAAAGGTCCCAGCGTTGCAATGAATGAGTTTTCTGTAATATTAGCTAAGTAAGACAAAACAGAAACGTTTGCCGCTTTAGCTTCTGCCATTTGTTCACCGGTAAGTGATAGCACACATGAGAACACAAATAACAAAACAAAGGTGATCAGTAATAAGCTAGTACGTTTTAGAATCGCTTCTGACTTAGAGGTTGCTAGTTCACCGTAGTGGCTGCGTTGTTTATTAACAAAGCTTGAAATAGCCGCTGCATGGCTAAACGAAAATACAATAATAGGAATTGATAACCAAAGTGTTTTACTAAAGCTACCAAGTTCAGGCAAGCTTGTATCCGGCATTTGCCAGCTTGGGATTAAATACAGCGATAAAAAGAATAATATACCCACTAACGGATACACTAAAATAGCAAAGGCGCGCAGCATTAAGCGCTCACCGCCCATCATTAAGCCAATCATAACAGCCACCAATACACCCGAAAGCACAACGCGAGAGGGCGACTCCATCCCTAGCTGATTGACCATAAAGCTGTCTACCGTGTTGGTTAAACCCACACCATAAATAAGCAAAATAGGAAAAATTGATAAAAAGTATAACAAAGAGATCAGTCGACCCGCGTTTACGCCAAAGTGCTCTTCTACCACATCGGTAAAATCAGCCTCTTTATTTTTCGACGATAATACAAACCGCGCCAAGCCACGGTGCGCTAAAAAGGTCATCGGAAAGGCTAAACACGCCATAATAATCAACGGCCAAAAACCACCAATACCAATGTTAATCGGTAAAAATAAAATACCCGCACCCACTGCGGTGCCAAAAAGACTGAGTGTCCACTGCGTATCATGCAGATTCCATTTTGATTTAGACGTGTGTGCGTCTTGTGTTGGTGCATTTGAAAGCGTTGCACCTTGAGATGTTGTCATGTGTGTGTATCCATTATTTATCATAATAATTGCGCCGAAGAATATAGTTTTTAGGCACTCATTTCATGTGTTTTTATGTCTTGGATATAAATTTGTTGTAGCGTATTAGTTACTGACTGTCACGAATATGAAACAGTGTTAAAAAGCTGCGCAATTAGTGCAGGATTATGCTGCGAAATGCGTGAATAACACGCAATAATGATCATGAATTGGAATGAGTTATTTAGTACAGTGCATTGCAAAGAAAATTTTTCTTACAATGCACTATGTCTAACTCCAGCAGCTACTCTACTGCAGACAGTGCTTTTTGAGCTATTTTATTGACCATTTGTAATGTTTTCTCAAATACCCATTTAATAAACTCAGCTGATAACTCCTTTATCTTTGTTCGTGCATATCCTGCAAATGCAAGCATGCATGCAAGCAAACCATTTATTGGGCCTGTTAAGTCTACGGTGTGAAAATTGTTGTTTGCTAAGATCATCGCAATTTTGTCGTATAAGCTTAAGCCGTTTGAAACCCCAGACTGCAGCGCATTCAGCGCTCCAAGCTTTGCTTGGCGTAATAGAGTCATTAAAGCCTCACTTAAACGGTTCATCCAATAAATAGAAGGTTGGACTTGGCTTGCGTGGGTAATGTCTAAGGTAACACGTTTAAATGGGTTAAATGTTACCCTCTTATTGATGCTATCCCAAGACTGCTTTTGTGAATTTCGGGTGTAGTACCTCATCAAGTGGTGCCAAGGCACAATTATTTGGTTGTTGTCCATTTTGTATTCAGGAGCGTTGTATGGAGCTTGCATGAATGGCCAAAAAGGGACCATTGGTACTACATCGCCACCATTTACACAGCGGAATATATTTTTTGGTTCAAGAGTATTAGTCGTACTTAATGCGAAATTAGTTAAGCCTACCTTTGGAGCTCCAAAAGTATATAACTTAACGTCTGAACTAAAACGTCGTTTTGCCCAATCAGCTACTAATGAGGCAACTGCGCCGCCCAGACTATGACCAACACAGTGAACTGTAGCATTAGGCTTTAATTCACGTAATAGAGGGGCTAATTGTAATTTCAAAGTTTCAAACAAAGTGTTAAACCCTGCGTGTACACTATGCCCTCCATCACACACACTTATATTAGCTCTACAGTCAGTAGATGCATCGTATATTGATGCAGTTCCGCGTATGGCAAGTACTAAATCGTTTTTAAATGGGTTCATGCGACCAGCTGGAGAGGTGCCTTTGCCAACTAATACAAAACCCGTCTGATGACCTGTTGCATGGGCCATTGCTCCGCCTGAAACTCCTTTTATCGGACCGTTGGATAAATCAAAGGAAAAAATATTTTCTAAATAGTTTGATGCAATAACTGTGTATCGACCTCTTCGGTCTGGTTTTTTTATATCATAAGAAATTTTAGCAAGTTCAGCGCATAAAATGGGTGATAATGTTGCCACGGTAAATCCTTTTAATCTTGTTTTTCCCAACGAGCAATACTTTTAATGAAGTGCTCATCCAATGAATCTTCAGGGTTTATAAGGTGATGTTTGGTTTCATCATTTGTTAAATCGGCATTTAAATTTTTAAGAAGTCTTTTAAATTCTTTAGGTGTTTTTAGTCCATGCTGAAACCCAATCCACAGATTAAAAATCTTGCCATCTTTTTCTAAGTCTATAATTATTCTAACTACAGGCTCATGAAAAATACTACCAGGTTTGCGAGAGGTTAAAGATTTTTCTGGGAAAGAGAAATAGCCTTCGCTATTAGTATATACACTGTCTAGCTCTTCATCATCATAGGTCAAGCTACGTTCAACGAGCTGATTTGCTAGTGGAATCCCATTGTTTGAAAGTTGGCCTGTTACTTCTGGGCAAAGCTCAACTTTATATTTAATTAGACCAAGCATTCGACATCCCTTGTTGATAATTAATAATCCATATTTTGATGATTATCCATAAACAGAATAAAACATCAATGTATTTCCTGTACGATTTAATTTGTCCAACGACAAATACTTGAAATATTATGCTCGCCGCTTGGTGCTTCTGAATCAATGATTTGATGTTTTATTTCTTCAGCGCTTAAATCTGCATTTAAATTATTTAGTCTTTTTTGTAATTCAATTGGGGTTTTAAGTCCATGTTGAATTCCAAACCATAAAGTATGCTGATGACTTTCAAAGTGAGTCACTATTACTACTCTGATCATTGACTCATAAAATATATTGCCAGGCTTACGTGATTTAATTGATTTAGCGGGAAATGAGTAAAAACCGAGTTTATCCGTATAGGCTTCATCTATCTCCTCATTTTCTAAGGTTAAGCCTCTTTGGATAAGTTGGTTTGCTACTGGTTTACCGTTTAGCATAAGTTGTCCTTTAACTTCCGGACATAGCTCTACTATATAGCGAATTAATCCGAGCATTTATTATTCCTTGTATAAAATCCATGTATTTATCTTTATCTATAAATAATGTGAAACGTTGATATACGATATTATTCAATCTAAGAACAAAAATTATCATGGATAGCACTGACTGTTCAAATCGACAAATATAAGGTATACACTGGCAAGGTAACGTATTGATAAGGATATTAAGTTGTTACAAGTTAAAACACTCCCCATTACAGCCACGCGTTGGTTTTCCCTTTTATTGTGCGCAATTACCGCTGCAACAATTACCGTATTTTTAAGCAAAATCGGTTTTGTACAAAAAGCATATTCAAGTTTGGGCGCTATTTTAAATGCTAATCCGGTTTTGCATTACAGCAGCGCATTTTTAGCTGGTATTGGCATAAAACTGTTGCTGGATAAGTTCTACATTTCTCACGCTAAACGCAGTATTGGATTTAACTGGCGATATCCGCCCGTGACAATGAGTGTATTGTTTGGAGTATTTTTCATTGTTAGTTATGTGTATGTAACTTATTCCAATGAAATTTTAGCTCAATTAGCTGCTCATGCATTTGTAAGTTTCAAGTTTCTGTCACTGAGTTTTTTAGCTGTTTTTTAAATTAAACTACGAGTGAAGAGCAGGGCTTGCAACTTACCGCTTAAAGCTAAATTGCGCTGGGTTTAGCTTCGCTCTACCCAGCCTACGGTGTATAAATTGTTATCGAACTGCTCGCGACTCTAAGCCCGTAACCCGCAGCCATTAGGTACTTGTTGGGTTTCGTTCCACTCAACCCAATCTACGGTGTTTAAATTGCCATTGAGCTGCTCGCGACTCTAAGCCCGTAGCTCGCAACTCTTAGCTTTTATTCTTCCACCGCACTCACTACAAAATACGGGTTCAAATATTCATCTTTGGTGTTATATAACAGCGGGCTGCCATTAAGTTGAGTGACTTTAGCGCCGGCTATTTCAGCGATGGCGTGGCCTGCGCCGGTATCCCATTCACAAGTTGGGCCTAAGCGCGGGTAAATGTCGGCGCTGCCTTCGGCGACTAAACACAGTTTCAGTGAGCTGCCTTTTGACACCATTTCAACCTCATCAAAGCGTTTTACAAATTCAGCTAAATCAGGGGAAGGGTGCGAGCGGCTACCTACAACACGAATAAGGCCTTTGTTAGGCTTGGTGGTAACTTTAAGCTCGATGCGCTCATCGCCTTTATCTTTAAAAGCACCAATGGCTTCGGCGGCTAAATAAGATACACCCAGTGCAGGGGCATCAACCACGGCTAAAACCGGTTTGCCGTTTTCGATTAGGGCAATATTAACGGTAAACTCGCCGTTCTTTTTTATAAATTCTTTGGTGCCATCGATTGGGTCAACCAGCCAGTAGCTTTTCCATGTTTGGCGTACATCCCAACCAATATCGGCACTTTCTTCACTAAGCACAGGAATATCGGGGGTGAGCTCTTTTAGTCCTGCACTAATGATCTTATGAGCTGCTAAGTCGGCGTCGGTTACAGGGCTTTCATCGGCTTTGTACTCAACGTTAAAGTCTTTATTGTAAATACCCATAATCGCGCTTCCCGCTTTGCGGGCGAGAATAAGGGTTTCTTCTAGCAGTTCAGTCTGGTTCATTACATGGGCCTATAGTATATGCTGATGTTTTAGATACGTTATCAGCTGAGCTACCGATTGGTCTAGGGTGTTTTTACTGGTATCTAAAATTATTTCAGGATTAACCGGCGGCTGGTAAGTTGAATCAATCCCAGTAAAGTGTTTAATTTCACCGGCGCGCGCCTTTTTATATAAGCCTTTTGGATCGCGGCTTTCGCACACCTCAAGAGGGGTGTCGATAAAAACTTCGATAAATTCACCCTCATCTACTAATTCACGAACCATGTCGCGCTCAGCTTTAAAAGGAGATATGAACGCAGTAAGGACTAACAAACCAGCGTCAACCATTAGCTTGGCGGTTTCGCCTACGCGGCGGATATTTTCAACGCGATCGGCATCGCTAAAGCCTAAATCTTTACATAAACCATGGCGTACATTGTCGCCATCAAGTAGGTACGTGTGCGCGCCTTGCTGATTGAGTGCCGCTTCTAAAGCATTCGCAACGGTGCTTTTACCTGAGCCAGAAAAACCAGTAAACCATATAATAGCGCTCTTATGTTTTTTTTGTTCGCTGCGCTGTACTTTAGTGGTGGCGTAATTATGCCAAACAATATTGTTATCCATTTGCTGTGTCTCTTTATGCTATGAACGCGGGCATTAAAACGGAAATACCAGCGGGATCAAAGTCAGTACGGTAATTGAATAAATAATAGAAAGGGGTAGCCCCATCATTACATAGTCTTTTAGTCGGTAGTTACCCGCGCTATAAACCATTAAGTTAGTTTGATAACCAAAAGGTGAAATAAAGCTGGCTGAGGCGCCAAATGCAACCGCCATAATAAACGGCAAAGGTTCTACGTTAAAGCCAATGGCTAGTGAGTAGGCAACCGGAAACGACAGTGCCGCTGCGGCGTTATTAGTGATCAATTCGGTAAATAACACCGTCATTAAAAAGATTGCGATAAACGCGCCATAAGGGCCAAAGTCGCCTAGCACTACAAACATGGCGTCTGATATTTGCCCAGCAAGGCCGGTGCCTATCATCAGCTTAGCTAAACCTATGGCACTGCCCACGACAGCAAGTAACTCAATAGGAAAGCGGCGTTTTATTTCGCTCAGCTTAATCGTGCCACACAACATCAGCCCAATAAGTAACACTAATAAGCCTTTAACCAGCGGTACGGCGCCTAAAATACTTAATCCCAGCACACCTGCAAAACTTAACAATACAATGTTTGATTGTTTTGCACCGAGGTGTGTTTGTAAATCAAGCCCTGAAATATACACAAATTCGCGCTTTAAGTTAGTTAAGTCATAAAAGCTTTTACCAGGGGCGAGGATTAATGAATCACCCGCTTGTAAGCGCACTTGCCCAAGCCCGCCTTGTAAGCGGTCGTGACCACGGCGAATAGCAATAACGGCCGCATGAAATTGCTCTCTAAAGCGGGCTTCTTTTACCGTTTTGCCAATTAATTTAGACGACTGACTAACGACAACTTCAACGAGGTGTTCTATGTCTTTTTCGTGTTTGTCGTGCACCACTTTTAAGCCGTCAAAGCGAGTGAGCAAAGGTACCGACTTTATATCGCCTACAAACAGCAGTATGTCGTCTTGTTGAATAATATGTTGGGGGGTCACGGCGCAAATGCGATTGCCATCGCGAATAATTTCAGCCAAAAACAAGTCTTTTAAATCGCGTAAACCGTTTTCTTCTACGGTGCGGTTTATTAGTTTAGAGCCGGTTTGTACTTTCCCTTCTAAATAAAAAGGCACCACCTCTTGGCTATTTTTACCGTTGTCGGGCAGGCATTTTAGCATCACTAAAATAGTGATTAAGCCCACACTGAGTGCGCCTAAACCCACTAAGGTAAAATCAAAAAAGCCTAATGGCGCCATCCCCGCATCTACTGCAAAGCCATTTACGATTAAGTTAGTAGAGGTACCGATGAGTGTAATAGTACCGCCTAAAATAGCGGTGTACGACAAGGGTAGCAACAGCTTTGAAGGGGAGTGGTTTGGGTTATCCTTTATGGCGGTAATTAAGGAGGCAACCACCGCAGTATTGTTAGTAAAGGAAGACAAAAACGCTGTAGAAAGCCCAAGCTTGGTCACTGATTTAACTAAACTACCACTGGATAACGATTTAGCTAAGCGTTGAATAAGCGTGGTTTTTTCTATCGCTATCGACACTAAAATTAATAACACTAAGGTAATTAATGATGGGTTAGTATAATTAACCAGCATGCTTTCTAAGTCAATTAACCCGGTTAGGTAGCTGGTGCCTATGGCACTGACAAATAACCACGCAGGGTTAATACGGGTACCAAATAGGCACCCGACTAAAAGCAACATAATGCCTGTTAAAATGAGCTGTTCTACCATGCTTTAAATATTCCTAACAGGCGGTTATTAAACGTTATAGCTTTGAAATATCAAGCGCTTGCCAATGTGGAAAGTGTTTGCGTACTAGGGCATTAAACTCAACTTCAAAGTCGCTAAATTTACCCGCATTTTCTTCACTTTGTAGTACCTGTTCTATCATTCCTGCTGCAACCGTTAAGTTTGATAAACGGTCAATAAGAATAAACGAACCTGTTTCGTGATTGTGATGGTACTGATCCGCTAAAATAGTCTCGGTCAGCTCGAGTGTCACAATCGCAATTTCGTTTAATTGTAATGAATCTGCGCTGCCATGCTCTAGGGTGTTTACATCAATAGTGTGGTCTATTTTTGTGACCATGGCCGAGGTGTTTTTGCTGCCTAGTTTTAGGTTATAGCTTTTACCTAGTACTAATGGCGATTCGTGCATCCACACAATTTTAGCCTGTAATTGGTTGGTTACTTGAGCTTGCGAATTCGCAGGCACAATAACGTCCCCTCGGCTAATATCTATTTCAGTATTAAGAGTAACCGTGATTGCTTGGCCTGCTTCGGCGGTGTCGAGGTTGCCATCAAAAGTCACAATCTCTTTAATGTTAGATGTTTTACCTGAAGGCAGTACTTTTATCTCATCGCCAACGCGTAATTTACCTGAGGTCAGCGTGCCTTGAAAACCACGGAAGTTTAAATTAGGGCGAACCACATACTGCACCGGAAGGCGCGCTTCAAAACCAGTGTCGATTTCAGCTGCCGGAGAGTCTTCTAACAGCTCAAGCAATGGTTTGTCGGTGTAATAAGGAGTGTGTGCAGAGCGAGTTACTACATTATCGCCTTTAAGCGCCGACATAGGCACAAACTTAATGTTTGATACGTTAAGTTGCTCGGCAAATTTTAAATAATCGGCTTTAATTTTTTCATAAACGGTTTCGTCAAAATCAACAATATCCATTTTGTTAACCGCAACCACAAACTGTTTAATGCCTAATGAGTCACAAATAAAGCTATGGCGCTTAGTTTGTACCTGCACGCCATAACGTGCATCCACTAAAATAATGGCAACATCACTGGTTGATGCACCCGTTACCATGTTACGGGTGTACTGCTCATGCCCAGGGGTGTCGGCAATAATAAACTTACGCTTAGCGGTTGAGAAATAACGGTACGCTACGTCAATTGTTATGCCTTGCTCACGCTCAGCTTGTAGGCCATCAACTAACAATGCTAAATCAAGTTCTTCACCGGCATTACCTACTTTTTCGTTATCTTTATGAAGTGCAGCTAGCTGATCTTCATAAATTTGGTGACTATCGTGCAGTAGGCGTCCAATTAGGGTTGATTTACCGTCATCCACACTGCCACACGTTAGCATACGTAATAAGCTTTTATCTTGTTGACGTGCTAGGTAAGCGTCTATACCAATTTCTTTTACTTCGTTAAATGTATCGTTATTTAGGTTAGACATTAGAAATACCCCTCACGTTTTTTCTTCTCCATAGAGCCTGCTGAATCATGATCAATCACCCGACCTTCACGTTCAGATGACGACGATAGCAACATTTCTTCAATAATTTCTGTTAGGCTGCTTGCCGTTGATTCAACCGCGCCAGTGAGTGGATAACAGCCTAAGGTTCGAAAGCGAACCGACTTCATTTGTGGTACTTCACCTTCATTAAGCGGCATGCGATCGTCATCTACCATGATTAAGGTACCGTCGCGTTCTACTACAGGGCGCTCTTTAGCAAGGTACAGTGGCACCATTTCGATATTTTCTTGATAAATGTATTGCCAAATATCTAGTTCAGTCCAGTTAGATAATGGGAATACACGAATACTTTCACCTGGATTCACTTGGCTGTTATAGGTATTCCAAAGCTCAGGACGTTGGTTTTTAGGATCCCAGCGATGGTGTTTATCACGAAATGAATACACGCGCTCTTTAGCCCGTGATTTTTCTTCATCACGGCGTGCGCCACCAAATGCGGCATCAAAACCGTACTTGTTAAGCGCTTGCTTTAAACCTTGGGTTTTCATGATATCGGTATGTTTACCCGAACCATGCGTGAATGGGCCTACACCCATTTCGATGCCTTCAGGGTTTTTGTGTACGATTAAATCAAAGCCATACTCTTTGGCTAAACGGTCGCGAAACTCAATCATTTCACGAAACTTCCAGTTGGTGTCTACGTGTAATAACGGAAACGGAATTTTTGCAGGATAAAATGCTTTACGGGCTAAGTGCAAAAGTACCGATGAGTCTTTACCGATTGAGTAAAGCATAACTGGGTTCTCAAACTCAGCGGCGACTTCGCGCATGATTTTGATACTTTCAGCTTCAAGTTGCTGAAGGTGAGTTAAAGCCATTGTTGGTCGTCCTACTAAAATGATTAAATTAAAATCTGTTAAACTACGCCACGTCTGTCAGCGGTTGAGCAAAGCTACTGATCTGTGCTTTTTCGCCAAACCAGTGTAATTCTTGATGCAGCGAAGCTACTTCACCAATAATCAGTAAAGCGGGTGAAATAATTTGATGCTGCTCAATGAGCTGCGCTAATTGGTCTAACTGTCCTGTGACAACACGTTGATTTTTGCGTGTGCCGTTTTCAATTATGGCCACTGGTGTTGTTGCTGCTCGCCCATGTTTTAATAGCTCGGCTTGAATATGCGGCGATTTAATTACCCCCATATAAATAGCCAGTGTTTGGTTTTTTTGTGCAAGCGACTGCCAATTAAGTTCTTGTCCTTCTTTTTTGCAGTGTCCGGTAACAAACTGAATAGCCTGAGCATGGTCGCGATGCGTTAAAGGAATACCTGCGTAGGCACTACATCCCGCGGCTGCCGTTATACCTGGCACTATTTGGTAATTTACGTTATTGGCTGCCAGTACTTGGACTTCTTCGCCACCACGGCCATAAATAAATGGGTCGCCCCCTTTAATTCGGCACACTTTTTTACCTTGTTGTGCTAAATCAACCAACATCTTATTTGTATCTTCTTGAGCTACGCTGTGATCGCCTAAGCGCTTACCCACACAGATTAAATCGGCATCGCGACGCACTAATTCCATGATCTCATCGGATACCAAGTAATCATATACCACCACATCGGCTTGTTGCATTAGTTGCAGCGCTTTTAGTGTGAGTAGCTCTGGGTCGCCAGGGCCTGCACCGACTACGTATACTTCGCCTTCTGGTTCAACTTTGGCATCCAGCATTTGCTCTAGTTGTTGCTCAGCGCCATGGGTATCACCGGTTTGGACTTTGCTTACTACTGATGAATCAAACACGCCTTCCCAAAATTGGCGACGATCAGCAAAATGTTTAAAGCGTTGCTTTACTTTATGGCGAAAGCCACCAACCAAGTTAGCGAGTGGGCCGATATGCTGCGGAATAAGTGTTTCGAGCTTTTCACGTAAGCGCCTTGCTAAAACCGGCGCGGTACCTGCACTTGAAATCGCAATGGTAATTGGGTTGCGATCAACAATAGAGGGGAAAATAAAGGTACATTTAGGTTGATCATCCACCACGTTTACAAACACATTACGCGCATTGGCGAGTTCAAATACGGTGTTGTTTACTTCATCGTTGTCGGTGGCGGCAATAATCAAAATTTTGCCATCAAGATGCGACTCTTCAAAATAGGCATCTATTAATGTTACTTCATTATTATGCGCATGTTCTTTTAATTCTTCGCAAAACCAAGGGGCAACTAGCGTTACATCGGCACGTGCTTTTAAAAACGCACGGCATTTTCGCAAGGCAACCTCTCCACCGCCAACAACCAATACGGGTTTGTTGTCGAGTTTGGTAAAGATAGGTAAATATTGCACTGAATAACGCCCCTAAAAATAATAAAGTGTTTAACTGAGAAGCAGAATATAGTGGCTATTGATAAGTAAAAAATAATTAAATCTTAGTTGATATTCTTAAAAGTTATATCAATCATGTTTTTTAGGTCTAAATCGTATTTAGTAAGGGGTAGAGTGACATTTAGTATAAAAAACGCGCTTATAGTGTTTGGTTATGAGCTATAGCAAGTTTAAGCTATGATGCTCTTATATAGTTTAAGGTCACACAATTTCATAGGCATAAAATGACAAACAATACTCAAAACGCCACGCTAGCCGTTAGCTTAATGGACTTAACCAGTTTAAACACTGATGATAGTCAAGCCAGTATTAACGCATTAGTAAACAGTATAAACCCTAAGTTAGGAACGCCTGCTGCGCTTTGTGTGTTTAGTGAATTTGTTGATGACGCTAAAATAGCACTTGCTAATCGCTTATTGAGCCATGTAAAAGTGGCCACCGTAACTAACTTTCCCTCTGGTGATGCGCCACTCAATGAAGTACTCAATGAAACCCTGATAGCCATAGAGCGGGGGGCCGATGAAATTGACCTAGTTATTCCTTATAAAGCGCTTTTAAAAGGTGAAGCCGATACCGTGCTGGAATACGTGAGTGAGAGTAAAAAGGTATGTGGCAGCCGTGCTAAGCTCAAAGTGATCATTGAAACTGGCGAGCTAAAAACAGCAGCATTTATTACTCAAGCAACCGAGCTTGCCATTCAAGGCGGAGCTGATTTTGTAAAAACCAGTACAGGAAAAGTAGCAGTAAATGCCACGCTTGAAGCAACTGAAATAATGCTTAAAGCCATCAAAAAATCATCAAAGCGAGTTGGTTTTAAGGCTGCTGGTGGAGTCAAGACCGCAGTAGATGCAAATGCTTATTTGCAACTAGCAACCGAGATTATGGGGCATGATTATTTAGCACCAGAAACATTTAGGTTTGGCGCTTCATCGCTGTTAAATGACGTTTATAAGGTGTTGAATGAAGCGCAGCAGTGATGCCGAAAAACAACAATTAGAGCACGATGCGGCCAAGTTGTTTTTGCGATGTTATGAACAGCAAACGGGAATTCATATGCGCCATATTTGGCACAATGAACCAAATAGACCCGATGTAAGCTGTTATCAAGAAAATCAGCAACTCGATATAGAGGTGGCGCATTTATACGCCAGTGAAACGGAAGCCATGGCCGTGTTAGGCCGGCCACTGTCGATACAAATGCAGCGTGATTTAGCCGACATGGCGCAACAACCAAGCGAACACCGGTTGCAATCAGCGTTGGAGCGCTTATTAAAACAAAAAGCGACTAAGCGTTATTATTCAAAGCGTACGTGGTTGTTAATTCGTAACGCTAGTACTATTTGGCATAAGAGCGACTTTGAAGCGGCAGTCAAAAAAGTATGTTTTCCAAATACCCATCAATTTGAACAAATATGGTTACTGTGTGATTTTTATCGCGGTGAGTTATTACGAGTGGATTAAAAGCGGCTATAAAGTAGCCGCTTTTTTATTGTTTGATTAAAATTCAAAGGTGCTGATTAGTTAAACTTAAACATGTTGCCTAAGCTTTCTAGCCCTGACTGTTGAGTTTTTGCTAAACATTTTGAGTCATCTAAAGATTTCTTTGTTGTTTCATCGGCAAGGCCCGTTACTTTCAAGCTCTTTTCTTGTTGATACTCGCGCAGTGCTAATACAGTTTGACGGTCGTACTTAACGTCTTCAGTTTCAAACTCTTCATAATCAGGTTGGCTTTTTAAATAGCCTAAGCAAACCAAGTTCATACGAGACATTGCTAAGTCCATTTTTTCATAATGTGGCATTCTATGATTCGGCACATCGACAGCGACAGCAGCAGGTGCTGCTTTTTTACTAGCTACCTTTGGCGGTGGTGGTGCTGTATAGCCTGCAGCAAGCGTGTTGTTTTGGTTATAGCGATAATAGGTGTCTGGGATTTTAGTTTCTAAAAACTCAACGGCTTTAATTATTACTTCACGTAGTGCCTTTTCTTTTGGAGTGTCTGACCAACCACTAAGACTCCCTCCAACCAGTGCGCCACCAAAGTTTGTTGCTGCGCTGGTAAAGTTAAAATCTTTACTACCGCCTTCAACACTAGTTGCAGCTAAAATACGTGAAGTGCGTGTATCAATTAACCTTAGGTCAATAGCCATGTGCGATCCAGAAAAGCCAGCTGAAACAGAACTAAACACATCACCAATAAAGCCGCCTGAACCAACACTTGCCCCTGAACTGTCATCATCAAATTCAGTAACCGCTGCAACGACTACAATTTCAGCGCCTTCAATTTCGCCATACGCTGCACCCGATTGTGCACTCACTCTGCCTGATACAGCTAAATCTTGCTCCGAAAGCACAGCATCTAGTGCTTGGCGCTCCAATACAATAAAGCGATTAGTGCCAACAAGTGCGGTGGTAAGTTGATCTGCCATACCTTCACCAATTTCTTTTCGCCACCATCTAGAGTTATTCGACTTATCAGTGAAACGCGCCACGGCGATACGTGCTTTAGGGCCATTGTATTGCTGTTTGCTTACTTCATTAATGTCAGGCGAGTTTTGATTTGAAGTAACGTTTGTTGAGGTGCTTTGGCATGCGCTTAAGCTGGTTATTAATGCTGTGGCAAGTAGCGTTTTTTGTATGGATGAGAGCATAGGATTTTCCTTAATTTATGTGCTTAATTACATTTGTAGTTATTTTTTTAGCAATGGCTAATTAAGGTTAATTTAAATAAATCAGTAGCTTAAAAATAGTACTCAGGCGAAAGCTTTGAGTACACACGCGAAGCTAATTACTTTTACATGTTTGTGCTTCTCTGTATTGTTTTGGTGTCAGTGAATATTTGGCTTTGAAACAACGGGCAAAGTAACTTTGAGAACTAAAGCCGGTGTTATCTGCAACTAAACCTATGGTTAAGTCGCTATCAGCTAATAATTTTGCTGCATATTCTAAGCGGGTATTGCGAATGTAATCGCTGGGTGTAATGTCAAAAAGTGCTTTCATTTTTAATTGCAGTGCACGAGGGCTCAAACACATTGCACTGGCAAACTCTTCGACGCTAAACAGTTCATTTTGGTAATTTTCACGCAAGATTGTTTTTAAGCGTTCTGTAAACGTGTAATCTTTATTCTGCTCTATTTGTGCATCTAAGGTCACAGCATGTGCTTGGGCTGATAACTGTTTTATTAGGTGCTTATTTAACGCATCACGAATGCCTAATAAGCCATGAACCCGACTTTTTAATAATGATGCTTCAAAGGGTTTACACAGGTAGTCATCGGCCAGCAAATCAAGCCCCTTTATTCGGCTGCGACTGTCTGCTTTGGCAGAGAGTAATAAAACAGGGATATGATTAATAGAGATATCTGAGCGAATGGCACTGAGAAGTTGATATCCATCCATCGTAGGCATCATTACGTCACTGAGCACTATATCGGGCATTTGAGTTTGGCACAGCACTAGCCCTTCTTCTCCATTATTAGCGGTGAGGCAGGTGTAGTTATCACTAAATAATGAAACCAGTAACTCACGCATTTCCTCGTTATCTTCAACAATGAGTAGTTTTTTGTTGTTTTCTACCAGCATAGTTTGAGAGGACGCTAGTTGTTTATCCGTTAATAAGTTATCTGATTCACACAATGGCAACGTGACTGTAAAACAACTTCCTTTGTTTATTTTACTGGCTAATGAAATTTGCCCGTCGTATTGCTCTACAAGCTGCTTAACCAGAGCGAGACCTATACCACTGCCTGTTTGGTTGTGTGTTGCAATACGAGTAAAGCGTTCAAAAATAAGCGCTTGCTGGTGATCTTCAATACCAATACCAGTATCAGATACCGTTATAACAACATTATTGTTTGTGTTAGAAAGCGTTAGATTAACGGTTCCATCTGATGGGGTGTATTTAAGTGCATTGGTCAATAAATTATCAATAATAGATAAAGTATGTTTAGTTTCTAAATTTATGTAACTAGGCTGTTGCGTCGTGTCTTTAAAGGAAAAATTAATATTTTTTTGGGCAAACAAAATAGCGAAGTCGTCTACTATTTGTTCTATAAAAGGGCTTATAGAATAAGCGGATACATATTCTATAGTCGCACTTGGGCGCTGGCTGAGCTGTAATAGCTCATTAATTAAATTAAGTAGGCGGAGCCCGTTACGCTTGATTATAGAAACTTGATGTTGCGCTTGAGCACCGAGTTGTTGCTGTTGTAAGTTTTCTACTGGCGCTAAAATTAAGCTTAATGGCGTTTTAAGTTCATGGCTAATATTATCTAAAAATTGGGTCTTTAGTTGATTGAGCTTTCTTTCTTGTTGAATAAGTTGCTCTGCGGTTTTAGCTCGATAGCGTGACGCTAAAATTAACCATGTAATAATCAAAACTATTATAAGGTATGCCGCATACGCCAATTTCGTTTGCCACCAAGGAGGCGTTACTGTCAGCTTTAGCATAGTGTGAACCTTGCTCCATTGCCCGTATTGATCGCTAACTTTTAATTGTAATTGATAATTACCTGCACTTAGCTGTGAATAGTTAACCTGAATCTCGTTTAAGAAAATTGAACTAAATGCCTGTTCCGAGATCCGATCTTTCGACCAAGAACGATTGGA
>NZ_JBEOOG010000056.1:0-25443 GCF_040308965.1 Pseudoalteromonas sp. MER144-MNA-CIBAN-0113 | reverse complement strand
AGAAAATAAGCCACACCTTAATTTAACTGACGTAGAGCTCAACGCACTAGTTATCGCTTAAGCAGATCTCAGGTTAAGTTGTTCAAAGTCATCGGCATTGAGTTGCTCTTGGCCAGTTTGGCGTTGCTCTTTTCGCTGTTTGCGGGTCACTTGCATGGCTTGTTGTTTGGCTACAAGTTGCTGTTCATAATTTTTACGTGCTGTAGCTAATTGCTGCTCAATGGCTTGATAATCTTCACTGTTTTCTAATGCCGTAATTTGCGCATTAATGGCGTTAATGATTTGGCTTTGCTGACTAAATACAGCATCGTCTATGTGTTTAAGTGCCACATTAGGTGCAAAATTCAGTTGCTCATCTATGCCCGCTATTTGCCCCGAATAGGCGCTAATAAACCCCAGTTGTTGCGCCTGATTTTGAACGACTAGCACACCAAACATTTTACCCGCATCAATATCATCCGTATCTAAAATAGCCTTATCTAGCTTTTTTAATTGCTGTTGTAATTGCTGTGCAGCGACAACGGCCAAAGGGTGCGGTTTATAATAAAATGGAAATGTAAACTGCTCAGGCAGAGCAAGGGAATCGACGTTTTCATCAAAAACGGTAAAGCAGCTAGCAGGGTTTGACATGGCAGTAAAATTAGCAGTTAACAAAATAATTGCCAAGAGTTTAACATAAGCTGTGCTATGTCACTAAGGATGCGTGCTCGCCAATTTAGACCTATAAAAAAGGCCAACATTTTTATGTTGGCCTTTTAAAATTAAACGCGTTTATAAGTGCTTATTTATTTGCGTCTTTGACTTCTTTTAACTTAGCAGCATGGTCAATTTCAAACGCTGGCATCTCTTTTTTGCCTTCCATTAAATAGTTGTCCATCCAGCGCATTAAACGCAAGCTGTAGTCGTATTGCGCTGCCACTTTACGGTTACCATGACCTTCACCTGGGTAATAAACAAGACGTACATCCTTACCTTGCACTTTCATGTAGCGGTAAAGCTCCATAGATTGTGCAGGGTGAACGCGAGGGTCGTCTTTACCATGCATAATAAGCAGAGGTGTTTCAGATTGGCCTGCCCAGTAAATAGGGCTGCGCTCTAAGTACCACTGCCATTTATCCCATGGGTATGAACGCGCATGAACTAGGTTCATTTCGTTAGAAATATCAGTAGTACCAAATTTAGACAGTTGGTTAGTGACACCCACAAACATAACGCTTGCAGCAAAGTGTTCGGTTAGTTTTGTTGCGCCCCACGCCGATGCATAACCACCGTAAGATCCCCCAGTAATACCAACACGTTTAGTGTCTACTAAACCCATATCAACAAGGTGATTTTTAAAATCAACTAAATCGTCAAACTCTTTACCTGCGTAATCGTTTTGGCCTAATTTTGAGTAATCTACCCCTTTTCCTGTAGAGCCACGGTAGTTAGGATAAAACACCGCATAGCCACGTGCTGCACCCATTTGACCTGGTCGCGAGTAGTTAGTTACCCAGCCGTCTTTATCATGGCTTTCAGGGCCACCGTGTACCGACATAATCAGTGGGTAGCGTGTGCCTTTTTCATAATTTAATGGGTAAACAAGCACACCATCAAGCTCAACGCCGTCGCGTGCTTTAAGGGTAATGGTTTCTTGCTTGGCAAAGCGTTTATCATTTAACCAGCTATTTGAATCGGTTAAACGTGTTGCTTTATTGCTGCGCACAATAAACACTTCGTTAGGGTGTTTTGCGGTATTACCACGAAGTGCGAGTGTTTTATCTGAATCTGAAACACTCAATTGTGAGGCAATAAATTCACCTTCTTTGACTAATTTTTTGTATTTATTAGAGCCCGTTTTAATGCTCGCTACAAAACTTTGCGTGCCTACATTGGCAATAAAGTTAAGTGTATTACGCTTATGCGACCATTCAAAATCAACAACGTGCCCCATAAAGTCAGGTAACCATTCAGTGATTTCAGCGGTTTTAGTGTCAGCAATAAATAAGCGGCCTGTTGCAGGGTCGTGCTTATCTTCTGCACCTAAAATAGCAATGTATTTACCATCATGCGACAGTTCTGCATCACCTAGCTTGCCTTCAGTTTTAAACGATAAGGTTACTTTATTGCTAGCAATATCAAACAAATGCCACATAGATTTTGTGTATTTATCATCAATCAATGCGGTAGGTTGAGTTTTAACCAGTAGCTTTTCACCATTAGCAGCCCAGTTAACATCACTCACGTAATTATCAACGTTGAGTGCGGTGGGGGTAAGTGGTTTATCCGCTTTAGCTAAGTCAACAATAAAAAGCTGCTTGTTATTTAAGCCCATTTCATATACTTCAGCTTTAAAGCCAAGTTTTTTAAGTTCTTTTTCTGACTTGTCTGCTGCAGGCATCGCTAAAATAGCCACCTGTTTGTTGTCTGGGCTTAATTTGTAGCTTGAAATTGATGTGTCTTTTAAAGCAAGAACAGGTTGTGCTTGGCCGCCATCAACAGGTATTTGGTAAAGCGAGGTAAATTTATCGTCTTTTAATTTCGCTAAAAAGTAAATTGTTTTACTGTCGTTTGACCATTCTATGCTTTTAATGTTAACCGAGCCGGTAATAAAAGGACGTTCAACGCCTTTATCATCAACAACATAAAGTTCACTGTAATTACTGCCGTTCTCATCAACATATAATGTACGCGGTAACGATCGTGTAAACGCAACGTTGTCGCCATCTGGGCTAACACTGGTTTGGATCACAGATTTAATTTTTGGAATGTCTTCAACAGTGATGGCCGATTGCGCAAATGCAACTGAGCTTGAAAGCCCAATTGCCAGCGCTAAGCTAGTTTTTAGCATTGTTATTTCCTTTGCTTTATAAGATTTACCTCATTATAACAATGTGTAACCAATATACTAAAAAATGCGATTAATCCTCAAAAGAGGACGTTAAGTGAAGTGATTCTTGTGCAATACCGCGCATACATTTATAGACTCTTTTTAGGAGGAAGCGCCACGTTTGCAAAAATAAGTCCTGCCACCAGTGACATAAATATTAAAAACGTTTGCTGCCCAATATGTTCAGCATAAACAAAGTCTTGACCTTCAATGAGTGAGTTTAAACCTATGTACGTTTTGCTCCCCGGTACCAACACAATTAAGCCTTGCATAGCTACAATGGAAGCAGGGGCATTAGCAACTCGATTAAATAAGTTACTAAATACACCGACAGAAAATGCGCCAACAAAGGTACCCAGCGTGTAATCTAAATACATGGCGGAGCCAATACTGGTGCCGTAGGCTATAAATCCTGAAGCAATAGACCAAGCAGCATGTTTAAACTTAGTTCTAAATATCACAATTAAGCTGCTACATAGTAAAAATATAGCTAACCAAGCTGTCCATTTAGGCAGTGGCTCTGGCTGTACAAAATCAGCTTGGCCAAAAATAGCAAAGCCAATAGCAATACCAATAAATGCACCAAAATAAAGTTTAAACAGCAACATAAACGAGTCCATAATGCGTGCTGTGCCAGATACTAAATGCCGCGCTGCGAGTTCAGCTAAACCAAGTGCCAGTGCTAGGCCTGGAATAAACACAATAATGGCCGACAGAACAATTAAACGAATATTAATATGCGCATCTAAATGAACGCTAATGGCACACGCCAGTACCGCTGAAACAATGGCCACTAAGGGTTCTAACATGTGGGCAACGCGCTTGGAACGTGCCGACCACAGCACAAATAAATAAACAACAAAGGTTAATAAACCAGACCACAGCACGTCATTCCAACTGGTGCCCATAAGCATTGCAAATGCGCCGCCAGAGGTAGCAAAGGCAATACCTGTAATCACTCTATTGTAAGGGTTTGGGGCATCAAAAATGATATCAAGTTGCTGATCAACTTCTTGCAACGTTAATTCACCATTAAGCATTTTATTAACGAGATCATCGGTATCTGCAAGTGAGCCTAAGTCATGATCGCCAGGGTCTACGCGGGCAACATGGGTGTATTCATCTTCGTGGCCATCAGTCCAAATAACAAAGGTAACCGATGTTGGCGACATGACAAACGATGATTTAAGACCGAGGTAAGTCGCCACTTCCATTAAATGGGCTTCTAGGCGATATGCCGGTGTACCGTACTTATGAAGCATTTTGCCCAATTTAACGATAAATTTGCGTTTTTCTGTAAACGTTGCGGTTTTCAAATTTGTTTTGAACCAACTATTAAATAACTAAGCTAAAAATATAGGCAATAATGCTAAAATTGCCCAAGTTTATTTGCGGCGATTTTAAACACAAATCGCCGTCTGTCTAGTCATTTCTCACCGTTATTTTTTATTTTTTTCTGCTATCCATTGCGACATGTATTGTGTGCTGCGCATGGTGTGATGTTTTAGCATTTGACCGGTGAAATTTTTCATTCTATGCGCCGATAAATTTTGGCTTACTAATTGAATTTTTTCGATTAAATTGTGGCTCAACTGCGCTTTATCATAAAGTGTATGAAGTAACTCATTACCAGCTTTTTGTGCAGCTATAAACTCAGCCTGATTGGTATAAATTGAGACAGCAGCGTTTGCAAACTCTTCTGCATTTTGAGTGATAGCCCCAGGCCATGGTAAATGGTTATGCATACCTTCGCTACCTATTGGGGTAGTGACGCTTGGGGTTTGCATGATCATGGCCTCTAAAAGTTTGCCTTTTATGCCAGCACCAAAACGAAGCGGGGCTAAACAAATGCGCGCGCTTTGCATTACTTCATAAGCATCATCTGCCCAGCCTTTAATTAAAAAACCGGTTTTAGGGTTATTGAGTGCGGTGGCTTTAGGTGGTGGGTATGAGCCATAAATGTGCAGCTCTGCCTGCGGTAGTTGTTTGCGGATGAGCGGCCAAATTTTTTGTAAATACAGTACTGCATCCCAGTTAGGGGCATGCCTAAAATTACCAATAGTCATAAAGTGTTGGCGCTGATCATACGATTTAGTTTGCTCAGGTAAGTCGCTTAAATCAACCATAAATGGTAAATGATGTAACACACTAGGCTCAACTTTAAACACTTCATTGAGTAGTTCCATCTCATAGCTTGAGATAATTAAGCTTAAGTCACAGCGTAAAATAGCGGCTATTTCACGTTTAGCTATGTCTGATAGTAAATCGCTATGGTTGAATTCACGCTCACCTTTATGGGCTTCATGGCGGGCATTGCGCAGGCATTGTAAATCTTCGGTGTCTAAAATTTTAAGTGCATTTGGGCAATGCTTATCTACGCGCCAGCCAAATTGTTCTTCCATCATAAAACGGTCGAACATAACAATATCTGGGTTGTAGGCTTTAACGTAATCATCAAAACTATCGCAGTTAAGTGCGATGCTTTGACTGGTGATGCCGTAATCGTTCAGATTTACCATGTGCTCTGTAGGTTGTGCAGGCGTAGCAAATTCAACATCCCAGTTTTGCGATTTAAACGCATTAAGTAACGACATCATGTGCGTACCCGCAGCAGACGAATTGGGCTCTGGCCATACATAGCCAATTACCAGCACTTTTTTCATTGGCTAGATCTCTTATTATTAGGGTCTGTTGACCTTTCAAGGTTAAATTTGCAGCATTCTGTTTGGTATTTAGGCAAGGCAGAGCCTATGTGGTGTGGTTGTTCCCCACAAATAGGCGATAACGCAGCATCAATACCAAACAGGCGCTGCCCGAAGGGTTCTGCCTAGGGGCGATTTACTCTTTGTTGCTCGGTTTTTACTTAGCCCACTAGGTTACAAACTTCGCGCCGCGATTAAACCGCCCCTAGTTTGAACAAATTATAATCCGCAAAGGTCAATAGACCCTAGTTTATTTGCGTGCTTTTTCAGCAGTGTAAATACGCTGCGTTTTATTAAGCCAAAGTACATAACGACAACACAGTAACGATAAGTAAATAGTCGCGTAGTTTAACTTATTCGCCTTACTTAAGCATCATTTAGCTGATTTTATCCTTGCTTAACACTTTATGAACAAGGTAAAACGTGTTTATATAGCGGGTAATATTTAACAATAAAAAAGGATGAAAACATGAATGCTTTTAGGCTATTTATTGCCTTGGTAGGCTGCATTGTTTTATTGCCTGCAAGTTATGCAGAGCAAGGATATCAAACCCCTTCACCGGCGCTTGCTGCACTCGTAGATGCTAAGTTAGCACCAACTAGCTCTTTATCGAATGATGGTCAGTGGCTTGCTCTGTTTGAACGCAAGCGTGTTGTGTCGCTTGATGAGCTGGCCAAAGAAGAATTTAAGCTTGCGGGAATTAAGCTTAATCCTGCTAACTTTTCACGCTCACGGGTAAGTGCAAAGTACAGCGCGTTAGAGCTTAAGCATGTTCAAAGTGGAACAGTAATAAACGTTAATAATTTGCCTCAGGGGATTATTCGCTCGCCGCGTTGGTCAGCAAATAGCGAACATTTAGCGTTTATTGTTGAACAACCGGATAACGCACGGCTATGGGTTTATAGCGTTAAAACCAAACAAGCTAAGCAGTTAAGTGAGCTTGCACTTAATTCTGTACTAACTGCTACACCTTATCAGTGGTTACCCGATAGCACGGCGATTGTGGCTAATTTAGCGGTAAACTTAGACAAACCAAGATTAACCAATGATACTCAAAGTACAGTGCCGGTTATTCAACAAAGCACTGGCGAAAAAGCCCCAGCAAGGACTTATCAAAACTTATTGACCAGCCCGTTTGATGAAGCACAATTTAAATTTTATGGTCAAGGTCAATTAGCGTATATCACGCTTGATGGTAAAGCACAGCCGATTGGCCGTGCCGGTTTATTTAAATCGTTTTCAATTTCGCCTGATTCAACCAATATTTTAGTCGCGACCATCGACGAGCCATTTTCGTATCAAGTCCCTTACAGTCGTTTTGCAACTACATGGCAAATATGGGGAATGCGTGGCTATGCATTAGTAGAGCTGGCAAAGCAACCCCTTGCCGACAACATTCCACAAGGCTACGACAGTGTACGCACCGGTCGTCGTGATTTTGAGTGGCGAGCCGATCAAGGTGCTGAAGTCATATGGGCCGAGGCGCAAGATGGCGGTGATATGAAAACTGAGGTTGAATATCATGACTACCTTTACAGTTTACGAGCGCCATTTAAACGCGACCCTAAATTATTTGCCAAAGTAGAGCGTCGTTTTGCTGGCATACAATGGGGTAATGATAATATTGCCATGCTAAGTGATTGGCGTTTTAGTGATCGACAAGTGCGCACTTATGTAATTCAACCACGTAATGCCGATAGTAACCGCGTGTTATTTTCAGAGCGCAGTTATAACGATGCCTATAAAGATCCAGGGAGTGCAATTTACGAGCGTAACGATTTAGGTGTTAGCGTAATAAAAGTTGTTGGCGGACGTTACATCTACTTACGTGGCGATGGCGCGTCTGAGCAAGGAAACATTCCTTTTTTAGATCAGTACGATGTTAAAACGAATAGCACCAAACGTTTATGGCAATCAGCAGCGCCTTATTACGAGCGTGTCCGTGCATTGTTAGATGATGAAGGCACAAAATTCATTACTATTCGTGAGTCTAAAACGCAGCAGCCAAACTTTTTCATTCGCGATTTAGATAAAGGCTCGCTAACACAGCTTACTCAGTTTGAGCACCCTTACCCTGCATTTAAAGGCGTAACCAAAGAGCAGTTACGTTATACCCGCGATGACGGTGTTGAGCTTTCAGGTACGCTTTATTTACCACCAGGATATGACAAAACACAAGGGCCATTACCGGTATTGATGTGGGCATATCCACTTGAATATAAAGATAAAGCAGTTGCATCACAAGTGCGTGAATCTGAATACGAATTTACCTACATAGGTTATTGGGGCCCTATGCCTTACCTTGCGAAAGGGATTGCGGTGTTTGACGATCCTAAAATGCCGATTGTAGGCGTTGATGGCAGTGAGCCAAATGATCACTTTAGAAAACAGCTGGTTTCTAGCGCTAAAGCAGCGGTTGATGTACTGGTTGAAAAGGGCATTGCCGATAAAGATAACATTGCTATTGCAGGGCACTCTTACGGTGCGTTTATGGTGGCTAATTTATTAGCACATAGCGATTTATTTAAGGCAGGTATTGCCCGCAGTGGTGCGTATAACCGCACATTGACGCCGTTTGGTTTTCAGGGTGAAGAACGTGATTTTTGGCAAGCACAAAGTGTGTACGCAAACATGTCGCCGTTTTTCCATGCTGAAAAAATTAACGAACCTATGTTAATGATCCACGGTCAAGAGGACCCTAATTCAGGCACTTTTCCAATGCAAAGTGAGCGTATGTATGCTGCACTTAAAGGCTTGGGTAAAGAAGCGCGTTTAGTGATGCTTCCTTACGAAGCTCACGGTTACCGTGCCCGTAAAAGCTTATTACATGTACTGTGGGAGCAAGAGCAGTGGCTTGATAAGTATTTGTTAAGTGATAACGTTGAACCAGTTGATATGGAAGAACAACTCATTCAATAGTGTATTATGCCGTGAGATTAAGAATATCCCCTCTCAATCTCACGGCACTTTGCGCCGAGTTATAGGCTTCGAGCTTCGAGTTTCGGGCTTAGAACCTCAGGCTAAGCTCGGTGCTCTTAACCCGATCCTCGAAGCCGTTATTTCTACCTTACTGATAGTTGTTTTATCTTTCACCTTTGGCTTTTTTCCTTTACCCTTTCATTCATAATTAACACTATTTTTTAATCTATTGCGAGCTTTAAATGATTGATGTAGCTGCACTTGCGGTATTTATTCCTACCTTCTTTTTTGTATCAATTACACCCGGTATGTGTATGACACTGGCCATGACCTTAGGCATGAGTATTGGCGTTCGCCGAACATTATGGATGATGGTAGGTGAACTACTCGGTGTAGCAACAGTCGCAGTAGCCGCGGTATTAGGTGTAGCGAGCATAATGCTTAATTACCCCGATACCTTTGCTATTTTAAAGTGGGTGGGCGGCGCATATTTAATTTATATTGGCATTAATATGTGGCGTGCTAAAGGTAAAATGGCGGTTGATACGCAAAGCACCACCGCAGTGAGTCGTTATTCACTTTTTTCGCAAGGATTTGTTACAGCCATTGCCAACCCTAAGGGCTGGGCGTTTATGATTTCCTTATTACCTCCGTTTATTAACGTAAAACATAGTGTTGCCCACAGTTAGCGGTGCTGGTGGCCATTATTTTACTCTCAGAGTTTATCTGTATGATGATTTACGCAACAGGCGGAAAAAGCCTGCGGTTATTTTTAAGTAGAGGCAACAACATTAAGTGGATGAATCGTATTGCCGGGAGTTTAATGGTGCTAGTGGGGGTTTGGTTAATACTAGGGTAATTTATTGTAGTTATTTAATTAATATAACAACCCTAACTTATATTAGGGCTGTTATGAAACGCTTATTTATCTAGCGCTTTAAGCTCATCAGTTGTTGTTTTTAATTTGAATTCACGATAAAGCATATCTTCATCATTAGGGCTTAAATTCTTTCCTGACGTTTCGATTAATTTATCAAATAAAGGCTTAGTATTTTCCATAGTTACAAGCGCACATAACTGTTTCTTTCCATCTAAGCGAGCAAAACCAATTTCTTTAGCAATAGCCCCTACTAAGCTTTGCTCAGCTACCTGTTTACTTATTTGCGTAAATGATGAATTAGTCGTCGTTGAGTCTTGCTGTTGGGTTTGTTTGTTTATTAGTGTATCCATTACTTGCGCTTTAGCACTAATTTGAGTTGCTAGATCGGCACGTGCATTGGCAATAGCTTGTGCTCTACTTGCAGCCATATTTCCCGTCCATACTACACAGCTAGATGAAGCCAAACCGCCCTCGGGTGCTGTAGGTTGTAAAACCCAGCTTGGAACAGAATCGTTTTCAGCAAGAGGTTGAGACTTTTGTGGTGTTGTACCACATGCTGTAATAACTCCAGCAACTGCCAATATTAAAAGTTTATTTCGCATGATTTACTTCCTTATTGTTAAGGTTCCATTGTTCTAAGTTTTTTTGATATTGAATATCTAATTTACTTACCTTTTGTAAGTACTTTTTTGTTTCGTCGTACGGTAAATTATTTATAAGTTGTGCGTATACACCTTCGCTATCTAATTGGTTTATTAAGGCTACCGCTTTATTTATATTCGTACTTCTATTTAAGTTAAATGCTTTAGCTACGTTACCAGCGCCAGTATTATAAGCTGCAATGGCACAATATCTTCGGCTTATGGGATTATTAATTTTGCGCAAATATCGAGTCGTTAAAATGTCTAAGTACCCAGCACCGTAAGTTATATTAGTTTTTGGGTCGAATAATTCTTTAGCTGTAGGAGCTATATCCTTTTTAAATTGTTTGCGAGCAACATCTAAGCCTGCTGAGTTTGGCACTATTTGCATTAATCCAAATGCTGGAATATGCGATTTTGCATTAGGATCAAATGACGACTCAGCATGTGAAATAGCTAATAGTAAAGATAATTGGTCTTTAGAAAACTGGCTATAATAAGTAACAAAAGGCGCTACTTTTTTTTGTAAATAAGTATCGGGTAGAGCGAAAGTATGCGACTTAATGCGTTTGTAGGTAAGGTTTTGCTCTTTTGTTTTTTTTAGCGCATTATTTAAATTACTAATACGTTGTTCTTTTTCTTTGGTAAGCTGCTCTTTTTGGATATCAATTTGTGCTTTAGGTAATTGCTCGTTTTTATCTAAACTACTCAATGATTGCTCGTGTTGAGAAGTAATTTCATTAATTAATGCGACTTCGCTTTCATGTTTGTCTGGCTGTGCTTTTATATCAACTTTTGCTGTTTTTACTGCTTTATCGAGTAAGCTAAGGTCTTTAAAAATATCAGTTAAAACCGGCGATAATTTAACATTATTTAACAATTGATTTGTTGTTAATGCTTCTTCTTGAGAAGTCGCTTTTAGTCCTGTTTCATTTGAGTCTTCAAGTGTTTGTACAGTCACGGTCGAATTTTGTTCATCAATAATAATACGTGTTTTTTTATCCGCACTATATTCAACACGTTCTAATAATGAGCTTTGTACAGGTCTTGACCAGTTTTGCAATAATCTATCTCTAAATTTATCGTATTCCTCGAGATATGCTTGTCTGAATGCTTGATATTCCAACTGATGATCGTTTTTAAAAGTGGTTTGTTTTGCAAGTTGCTGTTTTTTAAATTCTTCGAACGTCGGCGTGGTAGCCCCGCTGTAAGCACTAAATAAAGCAAAAAATAATAAAGTGTGACGCATTTTTTATCCTTAAAAATAAGCGTTAAATTCATACTTGGTCAGTAATGAATCAGAGATGTATTCACTAGATAGCTCAGATACTGCATAAAATGTAGCCGCAGTGTTAGCAAGTATCTCGGTTGTTTTAGCTAAGGCTTTTTCGTCATCTTGAGTAAGCATTAACTCATCAAGTTTAAATAAAGCTTTTTGCGTTTCATCAAGTAATGGTGCGTAGTTACTAAAGCCAACGCTAAGGTTCAAAAACATACCTTGAGCATTTAACTGTTTTGACTGCATATAATATTTAATATTATGAGAATCAAAATAAAATTCGTTACTTGATTTTATAACATCGCTTAGACTATTAACTCTGAGCATTTTTTTATTAAAAGGTATTAAGGGTGTAAATTCCGGTACCATAGCTTTATCGTATTTTAAGCTATGTACGGCGATGCCGACTATACGAGTATTTTTATTAATAAGTGTGAGTAAATATTTCGTATTTTTGTAATACCTATATTCGTAATCAGTATTCAAAGATGATGTTTTAATTACTTGCGGAATACCTATTTTTTTTTCAGCGTAAGGTAAGTAGTTGCCAATATCTAGCGCAGTAATCTTTTTTTCTTCGATTTGGTTCGTAAAGTGAGTAATGAATCCGTTGTACCCTTCAATTATGAGTGCTTTACTATCGGCCCAATTTCCAAGACCCATTAAAGTAACCATAAGTAAAATAAAGTAACCTTTCAATTTAGCTAACAAAGATTTATTTTCTTCAGTGTTAGCCTCAGGCTCTAAGTTATTTCCTACAGACATTTTCATCCTTAAAATATAGTTTATCAGTGTTAAATATAACTGTTTAAAACATGGCTTAATATAATCGCTAATAAGAATCGATAGCAGTATTTTTTAACTTTACAATGCTATTTATTAAATTAGTTGTGCTGTCTTGATTGGCTAAATGAATTAACTCGGTTTTTGAGCGTTTAGAGTAGCTCAAACCTTTTCCTTCAAAACGTTGTTGCCAAATAGACTTTTTGCTTTGTGTATCTATTTGAAGTTTTAACTGTGTAATTACAAGTTTACTTTGTGCTTTTATTATCGAGTTTTTAACTAAATAGGTCACTTCGCAAGCCGAGTTTGTTAATTTATATCCATGCTGTAAAAGTTGCTCAGTGAGTAACTCTGTAAGTTGAGAGCTATTTTCGCCCGTTACTTTTAAGCAACTATTTTTTGCGCCTAGCATTGCTTGTTGTTGTTTTATTTTTTCTTGTTGGCCTTCTTCAAGATCGGCTTTACTAATTGAAATAGCTGCATATACAGTACAGTTAATAGGGTCTACATAACGATCATATACTTTTGCGCTTTTTAATAGCTGATTGGTTTGAGACTCAATCACCGATTTGTAATCAGAATGGCTTACTGTGCTTGATGAGGTGTTTTTAATTATTTCTTTCACTGAAATATCAGTACTTAGTAATTTTGCGAGCTCTTCACGCGCATTTTTAGCTGACCGACGTTCATCAATTGTTTTTAAACCAGAGCATTGTGAAGAGCCTGAGCTAGCTAATTTTTCATCATCAACAATATCTATTCCTACCCACTTAGGCTGGGCATTCTTTGCATAGTATGAGCTGCAACTACAATGTGATGCTGCATTAGTAAGGAAAGGACTTAGCGCTATTGCCGCTAATAGTAGTGAGGATGTTCTAGTAGTCATAGTTTTACCAACAGCAATAAGGCCTAACACAAAATTGGTAGGCCTTAACTTAAATTACAAACGGTTTGAAGTTGTTGCTAGAGTTAGCTTTGCATTATCCGATTCACGCTCGACAAGCCGTGTTTGGCCTTCAATAACAAACTTAAGTTCGTCAACGTCTAATGTTAAGTTGCTCGCTTTTTCATAATATGCTTTTGCTAATTCTAAATCATTCGCTCTTTCTGCGCACACACCATTGTTGTAGTTTATAGCCAGTGATTCTGAATACTGGCTTTGAGCTTTTGCAAAGGTTTTGCAGGCGTGGTCAGGCATGTCTTTTTCTGCAAATTCAACAGCGAGGTCTAATAACTCTTCTGCTTTATCAGTTAAATCTGAATCATCAGATTCCATCAACTTTACATTTTTAGTCACTTGGTGTGGTGCAACATCTTGTTTTAATTCTTCTATTACAGCGGCAAGTGCTCTGCCTCGTAATACAGAGTCAGATGGATGAGGGTCGTCACCTTTACATACTTTACTACTTGATAGGCGTGAATATTGTTTAGTAAAAACAATTTGCCCTGTTTCTACAGATACAGCCTTAGGTTTAAAATTTACTTTCGCAATTTTTTCTGAACACTTAATGGTTATTTCTCTAGACTTCTCACACTTGTACCATTTATCACCTTTTTGTATACATTCACTGTCTTTTTCGTAGTAAGTAGAGGTATCTACATCAGCAGTGTAGTCAGCAGTGATAAGTGTATCTGCGCCTGTAAGTTTACCTAGGCGGGTTCTGTTTTTTGAGTTACTGATATCACTTTCATTAAACCGTTGTTGTTCTATAATTTTACTAAGAGAAGCTTTATCAACAAAGGTAAAGTAAGGTTGGCCATTCACACGAATATTTGAAAGGTTTGTTTCAATTATACCTGTAGCTGCGTTTCTGTTATTTGAAATAACTGCAAGACGCTTCATTTTCTCAGTGCCACTTTCTTTAGCCGCTTTTGTGTATGTAATAGGTAATTCAGCAGTTGTGAAAGAGTTATTTAAACTAGCAATACCTCCATTAATAGTTTCAGTAACTACACAGCCAGAGAGCATTACACTTGATACTAAAGCGATTTTTATTCCCTTTATCATACAATTATTCCTTTATTAAGTTAGTGTTCATTTTCACTTTTTAACACTTGTAACTAGATGGGTCAACCTTATAGCTAAAAACTCTCATTAAAACGGTTCTTTTTTCTTATTTTAAAAAAGGTACAAGGGGGGAATACCTTTACAATTTAAAAAGATGCATGAATTTTATAACTATAATCGAATCCATCTTTACCTAATTTCATGTAAGAAAAACGACTAAAGTGGCTGTTATCATTCTTTAACTTATTGGATAAATTTTTAAGTGGGGTGTACTTTATTTAATAGCATTTTCTACTGGGCAACCACGCTTTCTACATACACCTTCGTTACATAGTTTGCATATTTTACGGGCTTCTATCTGCTCGCTTGTTAGGCTGCTAAGCGCTAGTTCTATCAAACTTAAAAAGCTTTGTTTTTGTTCATCATTAAAGCTATTTAGTATTTTAGAGGTGGCTGTTTCTCGGCTGTTTAGTACTCTTTTAACCCTTTGACTTCCTTTATCAGTTACGTATAAAACAACAGAGCGAGCATCCTTTACCGATTTACGCCTCTCTACAAGCTCTTCTTTTTCAAGCGTATTTATTAATCTAACCGCACCAGAGTGCGTTAAGCCTAAAACCTTGCTCAGTACATCTATGGTTTCATTTGGGTGGTTGTAAATAGTGACGAGTGCCGATTCGTGGCTTAAGCTTCGCCCGCCTAATTCGGCAATCTGCTTTTCAATGTCATTAGAAACAAAGGTGGCAAACGTGCTGATTAAATTTGATATGTATTTTTCATTTTTCATAAATTCAATTGTATGTGATTCGATCACATAAATATAGTGACAAGTTAAGTACGCTCGTTTATTGTGTGATTCAGTCATGTATATCAATTAAATAAAAAATGATTCAGAAACATTACGTTATACAAAAAAGTTTAAAACTATATTAGATAAAAAAAATGGCCTAAATAGATGAAGGCGAAGGCGATCCTATTGTGTTTTTACATGGTAATCCTACATCTAGCTACCTTTGGCGAAATGTTATGCCATATTTACAAGGAAAAGGGCGTTTAATTGCTATCGATATGATTGGATTAGGAGATTCGAAAAAGTTAGATAACACCCATGAAAGCAGCAAATACACATTTGCACTTTTAGAAGCGTTGGGCGTGAACAGTAATGTTACTTTAGTACTGCACGATTGGGGCTCTGGTGTTGGTTTTAACTGGGCTAATACACATCGTGATGCAGTAAAAGCGATTGCCTTAATGGAAGCAATTGTTACCGATTTTCCAACATGGGATGACTTTCTTAAGGACTTACATGGCCCAATTAGCACCTTGCGCTCTGCTGAGGGTGAAAAAATGGTGCTTGATGATAACTTATTTATTGAAACAATATTACCAGCGACTATTTCGCGTCAATTAACGCAAAAAGAACACGACGAATATCGTAGACCCTTTATAAATCCAGGGGAGGATCGCCGTGCAATTTTAGCAGGGCCTCGCCAACTTCCCATTGCCGGAGAGGCTGCCGATACTGTCGCTTTAGTAAAAAGCTATGCGAGTTATTTAGCCAACTCTCATGATATTCCAAAGCTATTTATTAATGCAGAACCAGGTGCTTTTTTTAGTTGGTTACGCAAGAGACTTTGTGCGCACATGGCCAAACCTAGCTGAGGTAACCGTGAGCGGTATCCACTATCTTCAAGAAGATTCGCCGAATGAAATAGGCGAGGCTATTTCTAATTGGTTATCAAAATAAAAACGGCGTGTATAAATTAATCTGAATTGCAGATATTGAATTCATCCCAAGAAGTTATTTTAAGCGTTAACTACTCTATAGGTAACGCTTTTATAAAATTAAAAGCGTTATTCTTTAACTATTTCAGTAAAAATGGTGCTGTTTTACTCGCTTTTACATTTGCCACTTTTTCAGGTTTACCTTGTGCAACTATATACCCGCCCTCGTCGCCTGCTCCTGGGCCAATATCAATAACCCAATCACTGTTGCTGGCTACTTGCATATCGTGCTCGACCATAATAACGGTATTGCCAGCATCAACTAAGCCATTTAACTGCGTCATTAACATGGCCACATCTTTAGGATGTAGACCAGTGGTTGGTTCATCTAAAACATAAAGCGTATCGCCGCGCTGAGCACGTTGTAGTTCAGTGGCCAGTTTTATACGCTGGGCTTCGCCACCTGAAAGCTCAGTAGCGGGTTGCCCTAAACGTAAATAGCCAAGGCCTACCTGTAGCAGTGTATTTAGCGCGCGTTCAATAGCGGGCTCATCGTCAAAAAATGTATGCGCCGACTCAACCGTTAAATTAAGCACATCGGCAATGGTTTTATCTTTATATGTAATCTCGAGTGTTTTCTGGTTGTAGCGCTTAGCATTACACACAGGGCAGGGTGAATAGACACTAGGTAAAAATAACAGCTCTATACTAACAAAGCCTACACCTTCGCAGTTTTCGCAGCGGCCTTTTTTAACATTAAACGAAAAACGACCGGCATCGTACTTACGCGCTTTTGCTTCATTGGTATTAGCAAACAATTTTCGTACATGATCGAATAAGCCTGTGTAAGTTGCAAGGTTTGAACGAGGTGTGCGGCCAATGGCTTTTTGATCAACCGTGATAAGGCGTTTTATATGCTCAATGCCTTGCGTTATTTGTCCTTCGGTTGTTATGTCGAGCTCTTGCTCGAGCAGCTCAGCGTTGTCTGTTGGTATTTGTGGCTGCGATTTTTGCCCAAGTGCATCGTAAACCAGTTCAACAAGCGCTTGGCCTACTAAGCTCGATTTACCTGAGCCAGATACCCCCGTAACACTTGTAATAACCCCAAGTGGAAATTCTACATCGAGTTTTTGTAAGTTATTACGCTCAATATTTTTAAGCGACAGCCATGCTTTTGGTCGGCGTTGTTTGTGTTGTATGTGAGCTAGGTGATTTTCTTCATTTTTAAATAAATACTGGCTAGTATGTGAGCTGCTAATTTGTTTTAAACCCTCAACAGGGCCGCTGTAAACAATATTACCGCCGTGTGTGCCAGCATTTGGCCCTACATCGACCACCCAATCGGCATGGCGAATAACGCTTACGTCGTGTTCAACCACAAAAACCGAGTTACCAGCGGCTATTAGTTCATCTAATGCGGCTAATAAGGCTTGCGTATCTGCAGGGTGTAAACCTGCCGATGGCTCATCTAACACATAAACTACACCAAATAACTTTGAGCGAATTTGCGTTGCAAGCCTTAGGCGTTGTAATTCCCCTGGCGATAACGATGGGGTTGTGCGCTCCAGTGATAAATACCCTAAACCAAGCTTAGTTAACGCTTCAACGCGTTTAAGAATATCGCCTGCTATACGCTTTGCCACTATAGCTTTTTCTGGATTTGCAGCGTTACTTTTAGCAGGCTTGCTAGCGGCAATACTTAATGTTTGCGCAAGTTCGCTAAGTGTTAACTGCGAAATTTCACCAATATCAAAGCCTGCGACTTTAACCGATAACGACTCTTTTTTGAGTTTTTTACCATCACACTGTGGGCACGATGATACTTGCATATACTGCGACACGCGCTTTTTAGTACGCGGGCTTTGAGTGCTTGCAAACGATTGTAAAACAAAGCGTTTAGCACTCGAAAACGTACCCATGTAACTAGGATTTTCTTCATTTTTAATAGCAGCTTGGGTTTGCTTAAGCGTGTACTCGGGAAACACTGGCACTGTGGGGGTTTCGTCGGTAAACAAAATCCAATCTCGGGCTTTTTTAGGCAGGGTATTCCAAGGTTTATCAATATCGTAACCTAAAGAGGTAAGTATACGGCTTAGATTTTTACCTTGCCAAGCCGGTGGCCATGCGGCAATGGCGCGATCCCTAATTGATTTAGTGGGGTCGGGCACCAGTAGCTCTTCGGTTACGTTAAATACGCGACCAATACCATGGCACTCTGGGCATGCCCCTTGTGGCGTATTTGGCGAAAACGCATCGGCATAAAGTATGCCTTGCCCTTTGGGGTATTCGCCTGCGCGTGAGTAGTGCATTCGCAGCGCGTTAGATATAGTGGTTACACTACCCACCGATGAACGTACCGAGGGTGCACCACGCTGCTGCTGCAGTGCGACCGCTGGTGGCAGGCCTTCGATCGAATCTACATCAGGCTCGTCTACCTGATCAATTAATCTGCGTGCATAAGGTGAAACCGAGTCAAGATAACGATGTTGCGATTCGGCAAATAATGTTCCAAAGGCGAGCGATGATTTACCCGAGCCCGATATACCGGTAAACACCACAAGTGAATTACGGGGCAGGTTTACATCCACATCTTTTAAGTTATGAACACGTGCGCCTCTTACTTCAATACTGTGCTCAGGGTTCAATAAAGCCGATTTCGCATTAGTAACCGCGTAAGTACTTTTAGGTGTAGCTGCCATGTAACTTACTCCTTTTTGATAACCTTATATTTATTAAAGTTCAAGGGTGTGAATACTACCGTGGTAAAGCTGAATAAGCGCTTAGTATGTTTTACAAAGCGAATATGCAACCATGTCGCTATTTTTCTATATTGAGAAACTTAATGAATCAACGCTAATGAACCACGGCCAAGAAGTGCCTAATTCTGCAATATGAGCCCCATGCAATATGAATCAATAAATTAAAACCCCGTGTCTCCTGTATCGGGTCAGATCATTTGTCTTTAATCTTTGGCTCTTTTCATTTACCCTTTGGGATTAACCTATCACGATTTTATTTTTAACTTATTGCGAGCTTTAAATGATTGATGTAGCTGCACTTGCGGTATTTATTCCTACCTTCTTTTTTGTATCAATTACACCCGGTATGTGTATGACACTGGCCATGACCTTAGGCATGAGTATTGGCGTGCGACGAACTTTATGGATGATGATAGGTGAACTACTCGGTGTAGCAACAGTTGCGGTAGCCGCGGTGCTTGGTGTAGCCAGTGTTATGCTTAATTACCCCAGTGCATTTGATATTTTAAAATGGCTAGGTGGCGCTTATTTAATCTACATTGGCATTAATATGTGGCGTGCAAAAGGAAAAATGTCGGTTGATACGCATAACACAACAGCCGTGAGCCGATATTCATTATTTTCACAGGGGTTTGTAACCGCCATTGCCAATCCAAAGGGATGGGCGTTTATGATTTCCTTATTACCTCCTTTTATTAACGTGCAATACAGTGTTGCGCCGCAATTAGCGGTGCTGGTGGCCATTATTTTGCTCTCAGAGTTTATCTGTATGATGATTTACGCAACAGGTGGTAAAAGCCTGCGGTTATTTTTAACTAAAGGCAATAACATCAAGTGGATGAACCGTATTGCCGGGAGTTTAATGGTGCTAGTAGGAGTTTGGCTTGCAATTAGTTAACTATAAACAAGCCTTAAACTGAACTTAGGTTATTTAAATAGCTGAAAATGATGCGTTAAGTGCTTTAATTGCAGCTTTTGTCTTTGCTGCTAACGTGTCGCGTGCAGGCGTTAGAGCAAATACATCGT
This sequence comes from Pseudoalteromonas sp. MER144-MNA-CIBAN-0113, assembly GCF_040308965.1. Taxonomy (NCBI): domain Bacteria; kingdom Pseudomonadati; phylum Pseudomonadota; class Gammaproteobacteria; order Alteromonadales; family Pseudoalteromonadaceae; genus Pseudoalteromonas; species Pseudoalteromonas sp. MER144-MNA-CIBAN-0113. The sequence goes on along the minus strand of NZ_JBEOOG010000056.1, from coordinate 5,851 downwards.
AATGGGGAAGCTGCCAATCAGTGCATATTTCTAAAAGTTCTCCTGTAGCTAAAAAATTACGTACTTCAGGCTCTGGCAAAATAGCATAGCCTAACTCGTCGAGAACAAATTGAATCACAGTTTGCATATTATTAATGGCAATACGCGCTTTTGGTAGTGTTGTGCTTTCACCGCGGGTAAGGTGCGTAAGCGCCGGATTAACAGCTATATGTGCAATGCGGTTATGCGCTTTTAGGTCATCCAGTGTGATTTTTGGTTGCTGTGCTAGTGCATGATTTTTATGAACACACAGTATTAATGGCCAACTAGCGAGCTGGCGTGCAATTAGGTTTGAGTCTTCGAGAGGGCCAATCGCCAGTACTAAATCTATACCTGTCCTGATCATATCAATCGGCTCGTCAGAAAGCGTTAAGTGCACATCTATATCATTAAATTGGCTAATTAAATGCTTTACAGGCTCGCTTAGTAAGCCACCTCCAAAACCGACAGGGGCGGCTAGTTTTAATTGCCCACTCGGGCAATTTTGTAAATGCTGTAATTGTTCTGATGTAGCTGTTGCAACGGCAAGCATTTGTAAACAACTTTGATAATAAAGTTCACCCGCCTCGGTAAGCGTTAATTCTCGAGGGCTGCGATTAAATAAACTCAAACCTACATCTTGCTCTATTTGTTTTATTTGCTGGCTAATTGCAGAGGTTGTCATTAAAAGGTCTGCGGCAGCTTTACTCATACTTCCCGTTTGCACTGTGCGAACAAATATATTCAGGGTTTTAGTTAACTTATCACTCATACCGTTAAGTCTTACTTAAATTAGCTTTAATAAAAATAGCGTTGAGAAGAAGGGAACTTCTCACTATTATCGCAAACGCTAATTATTATCATTTACAAGCTAAATGTCACGGAGAAATATCATGAACACGGTAAGTTGTAAGTTAAGGCCGGTAACTGCATTTATTTTAAGTACTTTTGCAATTGCTAACCCTGCTTTTGCTGATGAAAAAAAACAAGATATGGAAGTAATGGTTGTCACTGCTTCTGGTTACGAACAAATGCTCAAAGAGGCACCTGCAAGTATTAGTGTTATCGACAGAGCGCAGCTAGAAAAACGCTTTTATCGTGACTTAACCGACGCAATGGCTGATATTCCGGGTGTAATAGTGACCGGCGGAGGTGACAGAAAAGATATTAGCTTGCGTGGTATGGCAAGCCAATACACACTTATTCTTATTGATGGGCAACGCCAAAGTTCAAGAGAAACACGACCAAATAGTGATGGCCCGGGCGTAGAAGGTGCTTGGACGCCGCCAATTTCAGCGATTGAACGTATTGAAGTAATACGTGGCCCTATGTCGTCGTTGTATGGCTCTGATGCTATTGGTGGTGTGATCAATATTATTACCCGTAAAGCGCCAGAGCAGTGGTATGGAGAACTGCGTTTAGACAGCACCATTCAAGAGCAAAGCCAGTCAGGTGATATAAACCAAGCCAGCTTTTTCACTTCTGGTGGCATTATTCCAGATCTATTGGGCGTGCAATTATACGGTCAATTTTCAAAGCGAAATGAAGATGATTTTACTGCAGGATTTCGAGGCAAAGAACAAAGTAATGTAAAAGCAAAGTTCACATTAACACCTAATGATAGTCACGAATTAATGTTTGAACTTGGCTCGGCAAAGCAAACATTAGACGAAACCCTCGGCAAAACAGTTGCCGCGCTTGCTCCAGGTGAAAGCTGTGGTCGACGTGGCTGCCCTGAATCAGCAACTACTGAGTATGAGCAACAAACATACTCTATGTCACACAATGGTTTTTATGACTTTGGATCGTCGCGTAGTTACATTAAATACGATAAGTTTGATAATAACTCACGTGAAATGTTTGTCGAAAATACCGACATTCAAACAACTTGGAGTTTACCGCTATTTAGTGATCATAACTCTACGTTTGGTGCGACCTATTTAAAAGAGTCATTGGATGATTATACAAGTAATAAAATTAGCGACTTAACCCATGTAGAAAACGAGCAATGGTCAGTTTTTGGTGAAAACGAGTGGGCAGCAACGGATGACTTTAAGCTTACCGCAGGCCTGCGTTACGATCATGATGGCAATTTTGCCGGTCATTGGAGTCCACGTTTATACGGTGTTTATAGCGCATCTAAAGCGATCACCATCAAAGGCGGCATATCAACGGGTTTCCGTGCGCCAAATATTCGCCAATCTACTGCGCAGTGGGGACAAGTGAGTCGTGGCGGTAATATTTATGGTAACCCTGACTTAAAGCCTGAGCAATCAGTGAACTATGAAATGGGTGTTTACTATGACTCTGGACGCGATTTAAGTATATCGACAACCGTTTTTTATAATGAATTTGATGACAAAATAACCCGTATAGCTTGCCCATTAACGCAGTGTACCGATGGCCCAAATCAGTTTGGCTCCATGCCAACTACGTACATTAATGTGGATGAAGCCATAACCCAAGGTATTGAGCTATCAGTAGATTACGATATTTCAACTGAAATTGATGTGAGTGCCAGTTATACCTACACCGACTCAGAGCAAAAAACCGGTGAATATAAAGGGAGCCCACTTAATCAGCTACCAAAACATAGTTTACAAACGTCTTTAAATTGGCGTCCAACAGATAAGTTAGGCGGATGGTTACGTGTGCAATATCGTGGAGAAGAAAGCCAGCCTACCACAGGGCCTTCACAAAGTAGTTTAATTGCCCCTGATTATACCATTGCCAATTTAGGCGCTAATTATCAGCTAAGTGACAGCGTTAAACTTGGTGCTGGAATTTACAACTTGCTTGATAAAGAGATCACAGAGCAAGAGTACGGTTATGTTGAAGATGGCCGTCGCTATTGGGCGTCTTTGGTGTGGCAGTTCTAAACACTTTTTAATAATGTAAAGTAAACGAGTACGCTAAACCGTGCTCGTTTTTTGGTTTTATCTCGGCTCTTGTTCAATAATGTTTAAAAAGCAAAAAAGGCGGTTGGCTTTTTCTGTGTAGTCGCTTATTCTAGCAGCGTATTTAGTCATTAAATGTAACTTTAAAGTTTACTAATAATTTATAACTTTCTTCAATCCCCAAAGGTATGCCTCGTTTGAACCACATAGCAAAACAAAAAGCCAGCCCTGTATTTTTAGTAGGTGTCGTTTGAAAATACCTAAACGCTTACAGCCATTAGTTGATGATGGTTTTATTGATGAAGTGATCAGCCGTTTGATGAGCGGTAAAGAGGCCGATGTATTTGTAGTCGCCTGTGGCGATGACATTCGCTGCGCTAAAGTATACAAAGAGGCCAGTAAGCGCAGTTTTAAAAAAGCTGCACAGTACCAAGAAGGACGAAAAGTACGTGGTGGCCGCCAAGCCCGTGCTATGGGTAAACGTTCCAGCTATGGCCGTCAATTAGAAGAAGAAATTTGGCAAAATGCCGAGGTTGACGCACTCTCACGTTTATCCTCAGCAGGTGTTCGGGTACCGCAAACTTACGGCTGTATTGACGGTGTATTGCTAATGGAACTTGTAAGCGATGATGAAGGCGATGTTGCACCACAACTTGGCGCGGTTGATTTAACCGAGCAACAAGCCATTGAGCAACATACATTAATGATGCACTACATCAAATTAATGCTGTGCGCAGGGATTATTCACGGTGACTTATCGGAGTTTAATGTACTTGTTGATAGCAACGGCCCAGTAATTATTGATTTACCCCAAGCGGTTAACGCCTCTGCCAATAATAGCGCCGAAGCCATGTTTACCCGTGATGTAAATAACATGCGCCGCTATTATGGCCAATTTGCACCGGCGTTATTACATACGCAATATGCCAAAGAAATGTGGGCACTGTTTGCAGATGCTAACTTAACCCCGCACTCAAAACTCAGTGGCGAATTTGAAGACGATGGCGAAGCTGCAGATGTAGATTCTGTACTTGACGAAATTCAAGCCGCCTTTGATGAAGAGCAAGAGCGTAAAGAACGCATTCGCGACGCCGATGAGCAATAACCTTTAATTTACGTGCTAAGTTTTGTTTATAGTCATTATTATTAGATTAAACTTAGCATGTAGGTATGAGCGATAATCGGGCATTGAGATTGGCAAAAAAAATCGTCGTTAATTAATTAGCTAAATAGCCCTTTGCTCATATATTCATGAAAATGAGCGCTGCGCGCATATTGGTTTATTTAAATTTATCTGAGATTTTAGAAAACTTAGTGATAGTAATACCTTAGGTTATTTGTTAAAACTATATAATGTAGAAAAATGAGCGTAGCGTCGGCAGAAATATGCGCGATGAGCGCACTATTAAATTGTTAGCAGGTGTTCGGCTTTTAACGGCTTTAGTCAGTAGTTTTGTTCGGCCTTGCTCGCGTGTAGTTTTCTTAGCGGCAGCGCCAAAAGGTTAAGTTCGCCAGTTTGCGGGTTTTGCTGCAAACAGTGGTGGCGGTAGCGTTGTTCTTTGTGGCTTCGCTTAAATAGTTTTACTGGTTCCGGTTGGCTCGCTGTGTCGCAGTTGGCTGGTTAAGTTTTTAAATTTGCACAGTGGTGCATTTGTTCAGCTTCGCCAGTGCGGCAGTGCCGCGCGGGTTTTAATTTAAGCTGCTAACAAGGCGCATCACTCGCGGCCTGCGGCCGCTGGGATGCCAACCGCTACGCGGTCGTCACCCGTGTGCTTTGCGTTATGTGAATAATTCAAACAATGGAGTGTATATGAAAACTTTAACATTAATCCCACTTGTTCTTGCCATCGCCTCGGCAAGTGCTTTAGCTAAAAACAAGACTTTTTATGCTGACGTACAGGTTACAGACGTAGCTCCTACTAGTGGCTTTATTTGGGAACGTGCAAACCAAAACACACCCAAATATCCAATAGAGCTTGCTCGTTCTGGAATAATGGGTTGTGCTGTTTTGTCTTTCGATATTTCAGATTCAGGAAAAACTGAAAATGTTGAGGTCATCAACTCTTTGCCTAAAAAGCATCTTGGTAAATATTCTCGAAAAATGTTAAAAAAATGGAAGTGGGTTCCTGCTTCAACTATCGCAGAATCTGCACCAGAAAAAAGAACATTGAGGTTAGATTTTTGTATGGGGGGCGAATCAACTGAACAAGCTCAAAAAGCTTGTAAACAACAAACAAAATTAGCATGTAGCTAATTCACATAACAAGGCGCTTAAACAGAAAAATTACAGTTGGCTCGCGCTCGTGCCTCGCACATTTTAGCCAACTGCATTTTTCCGCTTAGCTTTGCGTTAGGCAGATAAGGATGTGTCGTGATTATCGTTAATAAAAAAAGTGAGAACTTAGCTTTTCTTGTTGTGCTTGGTGTATTACTTATTTTGCTTGTTCATTATTTTCGAGATAACTATCAAACAGGTTCTAATATAAGCTTATTATTGGGCGTAGCTCCTAACTTTATAACAGCCTTTTGCTTCCCTGCAGTGTTTATTGGTTACAAAAGTAAAATTGAAAAATATAGTGGTAAGTTAAACCCTTTTAAATGGTTTACCTTTTGTACTCTATTCTGTCTAACTATCGTAATATGCTGGGAGTTTAGGCAAGCAGAGCTAGATAATTTTGTCTTCGATAAAAATGATATTGTAGCAAGCATTTATGGGGCTATATCATTTTTATTTTGTTGGCCTTTATTACGTGGCTTTGTAAAATCTGCCTAACAAGGGTTTTCAAGTCGGACAAATTACAGTTGGCTTTTTGTTCGTGCCTCACTTATTTTAACCAACTGTAATTTGCCGCTTAAAACGGCGTTGGTATGACTCCCACTGTCAAGTTAAACGCACTGATCCTTGCTTAACTTTTTAAGCCATAATTACTTCAGCT
>NZ_JBEOOG010000055.1:0-25830 GCF_040308965.1 Pseudoalteromonas sp. MER144-MNA-CIBAN-0113 | reverse complement strand
GTACTGGTTTGGTGTGAACACCGATTCCGGAAAATCAGTCAAAAGTGTTCACGATAAAACCGGAATGAGCGTTCACGCTAAAACCAGAACGGGTGTTCACGATGGGCCGGAATCACTGTTCACGATGCTCCGGAATATGCATTTGCTTTATAAAACCGCTTAAACTTTCCATAACAGCAATAATAAAACGGTTATCATTTGTTTGATATGGAATACCGATATCAAATCGTAAAACTAAAACTTGGCTATAGTGTGTTAAAACTGCCTCAAGCTGATCTAACATACTCTTCATTTGCGCTGTGTAAATGCCGCTCTTTGACGTATGAACTTGCCAAATGTTCTGTTTATGGCAAATTACAGGTGAGTGACTCACATACTGATAATTAGACACAAATACTTCCTATTAGATAATATAAATATCCGAATGATAAAAGGGGTGTTTTCACTAATGTCATTATTCCACGGTTTGCTAAATCGACCTTATACAGTAAGTAGTAACTAACAACCTTCATTTTTAATGAAAACAAACCTATAAACCACTGCCGTTAAAGACCGCAATAAAAAAGGTTTAAGGGAAAAGACTGGATACACACGCCCTTCAATGTTAGTGGAAACTCACATGAAAGCATTTTTATTATGAGCTTTACTTATTATATAATGCTAAAAGCTGGTGGCAGTTTAGCTACTCGCCACCAGCCCTCGAAATAACCAATCTAAAGCCGTCTAACTAACCATTAGTCGGTTTTTCCTTATCAAAGACAGGCTCATTAGCCGCACCAGTAACCTTTAAATGCTCGGTCACAATAATGGTTTTAACCTGTTCAATACCGAGTTGCTCAAGGATTTTAACAAGGCTCTTTTTTGCCCTTTGCTCTCTTTCCTTTTTGACTTTACGCTTAACTTTTTCACGCTGAGCCGCTCGTTTATTGAAAAACTCAAATCGTTGTAGCTCTGTCATAGAGTGAGAAACCTTTAACCCAACCTCACGCTTACTTTGATAATCAATAAAGCATTTCATTTTAAGGTGGCTATGCTTTGCATCTTCCTTATCTAATTCAACATCGGCATACCCTCTACCAATTGGGCTTGTAGATTGACCGTTGAGCCAAGCAAGCAAGATTGAACGGTGAATAATGTCCATTCGAACTAGCTCCTCAAAAGCTGCTGGCGCTAACTTTTCCAAATATTCCAATGTGATTAGTGTTGGCAGTTCATGTAAATTAATCATTAGCTGCCTCCAAGTGAGTGTATTTTTTTAGTAACTCTTTGCGTCTTGCTACAAGTTCAGAAACAAATTTTTTAATTTGCTCATCGTTATAGCCTACTATTGTTACGGCAAGCGTTGCGTTTATTTCTGTTTCATAATAAGCGACACCACGTTGTCCAGTTGATATTGGTGGGGGCATTAGTCCAGCTTTTATTTTTTCTTGCTGCTTAGTTCGAGCCCAAGGAACAATTTCCATTAGCTCTTTGGTGCGAATTAATTTAAGAATATCTACCATCTTGTTACCTCTTGTTGAGTGTTGTTAATAAACTAAGAGGTAATTTATGAGATTTTAAAGTAGCTAACGGGGAAGATAATTTAAAAAATTAAAGAAGATTTTCCCTTTCTAGCTTTTTAATAGCTTTTTTGACTGCATCAATATTAGAGCCTGAAATGTGATACTCCTCAAATATACAAACCAATATTTTTCTAAACATAGTTTTTTTGTCATCGTTTAAGCCTGCTTTATTAGCAACTCTGCACCAACCACCAAACAATCGAATAATGAAATAATCCTTAGATGTTAGCTTTCTATGTTTTAGCTTAAAATTTGTTAAATCCTTTTCAAGGGTATCAATAGAACTCCATTGTTCACGTACTTTTTCACCTTTGTAATACCTTAAATCATTTCTTATTTTTTTTATTTCTGATAGTTTTTTTTCAAGCTTTGATATTTCAGCAATTTCATTTTTCATTAAGTCAGATTTAGTGCCATCTGTTGCCTGCTCAATGTTAGAGGTTGCAATCATCACAAGCAGGTTTATCCCGTACAGTATAAGTGTGTTATTTTCATGATCCTTTAACCCCAATTCTATCATTATATTTTTAGCTAAATAGCTAACGGTTTTATTACCCTCAAGCTCAGAGTAAGTAACTAACTCATTTCTTTTCATATAACTTTCAACCCCTTGATCCCTGCCAAGGAGCTGCTCCCACTAGCCGCATTTTCGATATATTCAGACCACCAGCACATCATCACTTTTCTACGCTCAAAGTAATCTGTACGGTTATATGCTCTCCTTACTTCGTTTGTATCAACATGCGCGAGTGCCGCTTCTATTACATCAGGATCAAATCCCTGTGCGTTTAGCGTGGTACTAGCAAGCGAGCGTAAGCCATGCGCCACAAGCTCGCCTTTAAACCCCATACGCTTTATTGCTGCATTGGCTGTTTGCACGTTTGTATGGCTGCGTGGGTCTCTGTCTGCGGGAAATACATATTCGCGGTGTGCGCTTAATGGCTTCATTAGTTCAAGTAAAGCGAGTGTTTGCGGTGTGAGGGGTATGCGTTGCTCTTTGCCCTTTTTCATTTGCTCGGCTGGTATAACCCACACGCCAGTATTTAAGTCTATATCTTGCCATTTAGCTGTTGCAGCCTCATTAGGGCGCGTCATAGTGTGTAACTGCCATTCGATTAAACAACGCGTTGTAAGCTTAATACTGGCACGATTTAAGGCACTCATAAGCTCTGGCAATCTATCCGCTTCAATAGATGGCATAGAGCTTTTTTTAGGTGTTTGGAAAGCTTGCCTTATATTCGCTAGTGGATTGGCTTCTATAAGCCCACAGTTAACCGCATGCACCATAACTTCGTTAATACGCTGGCATAGTCTTTTTACTGTTTCTAAGCTACCTTTTGCCTCTATAGGGCGCACTAGTTCTATTACCTGAAAGGCTTTTAGTTTGCTTATTGGCTCATCACCAAACGCAGGAAAAGCATGATTAGTTAACAGTTTTAAAGCGGCTTGTGCTGTTTGTGGTTTTATTTCTGTTTTCTTTTTCTCAAACCACATTAATGCAACTGCTTTAAATGTTTGTAGGTGTGTTTCTTGTGCTTGCTTTTCATCTAGCTGGCGCTGGTGGATAGGATCTATATTTTCAAGCACTAGGGCTTTATATTTCTTATGACGTTCTCTAGCAGTTTTAAGGCTTATATCAGGGTAAGAGCCAAGCCCCATATTTTTACGTTTTTTAGTAATTGGCGCTGTGTAGTTATAAAGCCAAAACTTACCACCACTGGGCTTTATTCGTAATGTTAAACCGCCACCGTCAGTAAGGTTAAATTCCTTATCCTTTGGTTTTTCCGATTCGACCTGTTTTGCATTGAGTTTGTGAATAGCCATTTGTAACAACGATCCCTATGTAATATTCCAGTTGTTACGTTTAGTGTTACAACAAATCGCGGTTGTTACAAGTTTTAAACGGTCACTAATGGTTAAACTATAGGCATAAAAAAACCCGCAAGGCTCGAATTAACTAGCGTTGCGGGTCTTTTACGGTTCTTAGCAACATATCTAAAAACCTTTATTGGTGGAGCTGGGGGGATTTGAACCCCCGTCCGAAAAGCCTCGACCGTCGGTACTACATGTTTAGTATTGTCATTTAATTAACCTTTAAATCCCGGACAAACACGGTAGATAAAGGCGAGGCCGCTTAGTTTTAACGCTTCAACCCCGGCCAGGGTTTCCGTCGCGATCAGGTGTTAGGGTGACACTCCAAAATCCAGTCCACAAGAATACATGGAAGGAGCGCTAGCCAGCCTAAGCTGCTAGAGAGTAGTTATCGTCGTTTGCGATTACTTTAAATTGCGGCTTTTTTACGAGGCAAACCGCACCTCGACATGCACCTTGGGCTTCTTGAATTCCGTCGAATCCTAATCAGCCCCTGAATAAGGTTACTCATTCAGAGCGTGCAAGCAGTATAACTGAGTAACCCATCAATACTCAACACCTTAGGCGTTTTATTTTATTGGTTGGTTAATCCTGCATCAAACACACTTTTAAATGTAAAATATTGGATAATTAAGAAACAATTACTTAACAAGTATGATGCTTTATGCTCAAATGTAGGGCTAGACCTTGGTCTAATACAATATAAAAAAATAATAACAGGCATATTACCTAGAGGATTTATAAATGTCGGTTTTTTCTTTTGATGAGCAAACGGGGCATATCTCTTTGCTCTCCCACCCTAATGTCTCAGGTTTAGCCTCAACAGCAACACAGCTTATTGAATTAATTAGGCAGTCAGAATATTGCGAGTGTGACATTATTGCTAGCAATATTGGTAAGTTGTTTGCTCAAAATAACGACGAAGAGACCCCCTCTTTGGTGGTTGCTCAAGCCATTGATGCAAAGCTAACCATTAACATTGATGAAAAAAATATGCTTGTTGAAGCTACCCTTATTACTGCTAAGGGCGGTAAATTACTTAACATGGAACAAGCAATTGACGTGTTAGCTCAGGCAGGGATTGTAAAGGGTATTAGCTCTCATGCATTAGAACAGTTATTGGCACAACAATTTGAACAACCCTCAGGAAGCACGCATTGCGCTGAAGTCGCTTTTGGTCGCGCGCCTAAAGTGGGTAACGATGCCAAATTTGTGCGTCTTTGCTGCACAGCGCAAGACCGCGTACTTAGCCCGCAAGCTAAGGGCGGTGGTAAAGTCGATATGAGAAACCTAGGTGATATTATTACTGTAAAACCTGGGTGTGAACTAATGCGGCGTATTCCAGCAACATCGGGAGTTGATGGCTTTACTGTGTTTGGAGATGTGCTAACTGCAATCCCTGGCAAAGAGCATAAATTACAACCTTTTGACGGTACTAAAATTGCGCCCGATAACCCCAACTTACTAATTGCCGACTGTACTGGTGTACCGGTTGCCCTTCCCCGTGGTATGCGTGTTGATGATGTTTTATGTTTTCATAATATTGACCCAAGTACCGGCCATGTTGAATTTGATGGCAGTATTATAGTCAGTGGTGATATAAAAGATGGCATGCGCGTGACTGCTACCGGCGATATTACTGTTTTAGGTTTTGTTGAATCGGCGCAGTTAAAAAGTAATAACGCCATCACAATAGTAAAGGGGGCAATTGGCAGAAAACGAGAAGCCGATGAGCCATTCACCTGTTCTATTTTTGCTAAACGAACCGTTGCACTTGGTTACTCTCAATACTGTGACATAAAAACGGAGCAAAACTTATTAATAGAACGCCAATCATTACATTGTGACTTGAGTGCTGGAAATTTAATTAGGGTTGGCAGCGCAAAAGATCCTAAAGGGAAAATTATTGGTGGTCATATTCTAGACGCAATGCGCATTGAAACAGGTGAATTGGGCGCACCAGCAGGAACTAAAACCCGTGTTTGCATCGCACAGCGATGGTATGTGCTAAAACAAAAACAAGCGCAAATCACTGACTTTGAAAAAGTTTTAATTAGTAAGTCAATTGAACTACAGCAAGCGCGCCAGCGAATTAATAAACAAGTTGCAAGCGCACAGCGTCAGCAGTTTTTGAATAAAATAACAACGAATGAAGAACACATAGCAAACCGAAGCGCCAGCATCAATCAGCAAAAGCAGTTACTAAGAAAGAAAATGGCGCAACTTTTAGCGCTCAGTCGCTTAAAAGTTAATGAGCTTATGCACCCTGGGGTAGAGCTTAAAATTGCACGAGAATCAATTAGCTTTTCGCGTAATTACCCACCACATTTAATCACCCACAGTGAAGGTAAAATAACCCAATCGTTTTAATTTCGCTGATTAAAACTGACTCAGCTCAAAAGTAAGTATTCACTATTGTGAACTTAATCTTGGTTGCTTGCTTCGTCTTCGCTCTGTTGTGTTTCATCTATAGCAAGTGGCCAACCACCTAGTTGCTGCCAACGATTAACAATTAAACAATATAATTCAGCGGTGCGTTCTGTATCGTATAACGCAGAGTGTGCTTGTTTGTTATCGAACTCTATTCCTGCTGCTCGGCACGCTTTAGCTAATACTGTTTGCCCTAATGCCAAACCCGCAAGTGATGTGGTATCAAAACTAACAAACGGATGAAATGGTGTGCGCTTGATGTTATTACGCTCAATAGCGGCATTTAAAAAGCCATGGTCAAAAGCGGCATTATGAGCAACCACCACAGAGCGCTGGCACCCTGCGGCTTTTTGCGCTTTGCGCACTACTTTACAAATTTCTTTAATCGCCTCTTCTTCAGGGACTGCCCCTCGCAGTGCTGAAAAAGGCTCAATACCATTAAACTCAATGGCGGCTTGTTCAATGTTTGCGCCCTCAAACGGTTGCACATGAAAATGAACAGTATGATCTATGCTAAGCAATCCCTCGTCATCCATTTTTAAAACGGATGCTGCAATTTCAAGTAGTGCGTCGGTTTCTTTGTTAAAACCGGCGGTTTCAACATCAATAACCACTGGAAAAAAGCCACGAAAGCGTTGTGCGAAAAGTGTTTGCTCAGTATTTGCCATAGTATTCTTGGTTTATGGGGATTAGCTGTCTATTATGTCAAAATTGGGCCCCTGTCGGCTAGGGGATTTATTGATTAATTGCAGTTAAACTATAGGCATGTTACTTGCTTAGTAATTAGCGTTTACGCTGAATTATTTGCTGTTGCGTAATATTTTACGGTTTTGTCACTTTTTTGGCAGAGCTAGATAACTGGAGAATTCTCGATGAAGTGTAAGTTGTTATTTATTAGCCTAGGCATTAGTAGTGTGCTGTATAGTTTGGATACAACTGCGGCAATGCGCCAGTACACGGCTAACCAAGATAATTCAAACTGGAACTTGGTTAAAACAACTCGCTTACAATGCCAATTAAATCATGAAGTTCCCTACTATGGCGAGGCTACTTTTAAAGCATCTGCAAGTAAAAACAAAGATCTCACTTTTAATTTAGACATGGTGGTACGCCCAGAAAATTACGCGATTGCCGGTTTAAAAGCGGTGCCACCTAGTTGGCGAGCAGGTCGCCCTGCCCGTGATATTGCTGATATAAAATTACTTAAAAAGTTTGATGGTGAACTAGGTAATAAAACAGCGTGGGAAATGCTAACTGAGCTTGAAAAAGGCAACCAACCTACCTTTTACTATCAAGATTGGCAAAATAGTGCCGACAAAATTGCCGTGGGAATATCTAATATCAACTTTAAACAAGCTTATTGGGCGTTTTTACAATGTCGCGACGAATTACTGCCATATAATTTTGAAGATATTTCGTTCACTATAATGAACTACGAATCCAATAGCAGTAAATTAACCAAATCATCGCAGCAACGCCTTGATAAAATTGCTGAGTATTTAAAAAACGACCCGAGTATAGAATCAATTAGTATTGCATCGTACACCGATAGTTATGGCGGTCGCTGGAATAACCTCGATTTATCAAGAAAGCGTGCTAAGGAGATTAAAGATTACATGGTTGGCTTAGGCGTTGATGAAGCTAAAGTGGTTACTGAAGGCTTTGGTGAAAAACGCTTTGTAGATACTAATGACAATATTTTAGGTCGTGATAAAAACCGCCGCTTAGTGATTCAAATCGCTAAAATGTAAATTGTCGTATTCCTTTTCGACCGACGGTGTAATGGATAACGCTTTCGGTCAATACATACCATTTTTGTGATGCCTATTTTATACATAGCAAACAACCTCCCTTTTAATTATTAACATTTAGCTTTTTATTTTTTCATTTATATTAATAAGTTAAATTTCCTTTTTTTGATGATTTTGGCTTTTTTAATACAGTTGTAAATAGAAGATTACATTTTATTTTGTCTCTTTTATGACAAAACTATTTAAGTTTTACACAACTAGTTATATCTTGCGTGTCTCTCACGTTTGATCAGGATCATTAAGTGCTTAAAAATAAAACAATAGGTAGCATGTTAATTGTTGCAGGAACCACCATAGGTGCAGGTATGCTTGCCCTGCCTATCGCCTCTGCAGGGCTTGGATTTAATACCGCGATGGTATTAATTATCGGTTGTTGGTTACTTATGACCTACACCGCTTTACTTATGTTGGAACTACATCAATACGCCCCTCGCGACGCCACCTTAAATACCTTGGCTAAGCTTTGGCTAGGTAAGCGCGGTCAGTATGTGGCTAACTTTTCAATGATATTTTTATTTTATGCGTTATGCGCGGCCTACATAGCAGGTGGCGGAGCCCAGCTACAAGAACGTATAAACACTGGTTTTAACTTAAGTATTGCCCCACAGTTAGGCTCCGTTATTTTAGCGGTGGTGATTGCAGGTGTTGTCACTTTAGGCACCAGCAAGGTAGATAAGCTTAATAGAGTGCTGTTTAGTATAAAAATAGTAGTATTGGGTAGCTTATTTTATATGCTTACGCCTTATGTGCATGGCCAGCACTTACTTGAAATGCCGGTTGAGCAAGGGCTGATACTTTCGGCTATTCCGGTGGTATTTACCTCTTTTGGCTTTCATGGCTCTATTCCTTCTATTGTTAAATATGTCGGACTTGACATAAAAACCTTGCGCAAAGTTATGATTGCAGGCGCCTCTTTACCGCTGGTTATTTATATTTTTTGGCAAGTATTAAGCCAAGGTATAATGAGCCAAGCCCAACTTCTCGAAAGTGAAGGCTTAAGCGGGTTTGTAGCCAGTGTGGCAAATATTGCTAACAACACGAGCGTTTCTACAGCCGTTAAGCTTTTTGCTGATTTAGCGCTGGCAACATCATTTTTAGGGGTAAGCTTGGGGTTATTTGACTTTTTTGCCGACACATTCAAAAAAGCAGATACGGGCGCAGATAGAATAAAAACCGCATTTATTACCTTTATTCCTCCTCTTGGGTTTGCCTTATTTTATCCGCAAGGGTTTATTATGGCATTAGGTTATGCCGCCATTGCATTGGTGATATTGGCTGTATTTTTGCCGGTGAGTATGGTGTACAAACAGCGTCAAGGCGTTGAAAAAAGCGGTTATAAAGTACGAAGCGGTAATATTGGTTTAGCCATAGCCGCTTTGTGTGGCATTTCAATTATTAGTGCGCAATGCCTGCAAATGGCAGGGCTAATACCTGCAATAGGTTAATACCCAATAATAAGTAATACTCTATTGGCAATCCCCCCAAACAAGAGTTTGGGGGGATTGCCATGCAAACGCTAACGTTAAAACACGATTGCTTTTCCTCTACCGCTTTGCTCTGACGCCGCCTCTAATTTGCCATTATGATTAATAATCACATGCATATCACCAAAGTGGCGTTCGTCCACTGTGTAACCCATTTTTATCAGCTGTTGTTTTACTGATGGCTCCAAGCCGGCATGTGCTCTGATCACATTTTTTGGCCATAACTGATGATGAAAACGCGGGCTATTTACCACATCATCGGCGCTCATATTAAATTCAATCGCGTTGAGTATCGATTGATACACCGAGCTAATAATAGTAGTGCCACCTGGCGATCCTGTTACCATTTTCACCTGATTATTACTGAGTAAAATAGTGGGGGTCATAGAGCTGAGCATACGTTTATGCGGCTGAATTTCATTTGCTTTGCCGCCAATGGCACCAAATACATTCATAACCCCGGGTTTAGCGCTAAAGTCATCCATTTCATCGTTTAAAATAAAGCCTGCGCCTTCTACCACCACACCACTACCAAAGCCTAAATTAATGGTGGTGGTATTAGCTACAGCGTTACCCATGTTATCGACAATGGAAAAGTGAGTGGTTTGCTCGCTTTCTTTTAAACCGGGTTTAATGTTTTCGGTGGTTGAAATAGCCTTTAAATCTATACTGCTACTACGGTTTTTAAGATAGTTTTCTGCAAGTAGTTTTGCTGTAGGTACTTGGTAAAAATCAGGATCGCCTAAGTACTCTGCTCTATCGGCAAATACTCGCTTACCTATTTCAGCCAATAAATGCACATACCCTACTGAATTATGTTGTTGTGCAGGCGTTGGTTTTTTAAGCTCATACATTTTCAGCCATTGCAATATAGCAATGCCGCCTGAACTTGGTGGCGGTGAAGTAAGCACTTGGTAGCCATTCCAGTTCGCTTTTATAGGAGTCCGCGATTTAGCACGATAACGTTTTAAGTCATCTTGGTTAATGATCCCGCCATGTTGGTGCATAAATTTTGCAATAATTGCGGCAGTTTCACCTTGATAAAAGCCATCTTGACCGTCATCGCGAATGCGTTTGAGTGTGGCAGCTAGCTCTGGTTGTTTAAAAAGCGCACCTGCCGTAGCTGTAGCAAAATAACTGGCAAAATTTACTTTAATGTTTTTATTATTTAGATGCGCTATATAGTCCTCAATCAGCTGAGCCAACTTTTCAGGCACAACAAAGCCCTGCTCTGCTAATGTTACCGCAGGTTGCACTAACGCTTTCCACGGTAACGTACCATGCTTTTTATGGGCTAACCACATTCCTGCGACACTGCCAGGCACGCCACTAGCGTGTATGCCGTAAATAGATTTATTTTCAATTACTTGCCCCTGCTCATCTAAATACATATCACGATGCGCGGCACTGGGCGCGGTTTCGCGGTAATCTATAAAATCACCTTTTCCATCTTTATGGATAAGCATAAACCCACCGCCACCAATATTACCCGCTTCGGGGAGCGTAACGGCTAATACAAACTGAGCAGCAATAGCGGCATCAATCGCGTTGCCGCCTTGCTCTAACACGGCTTTTGCAGCGTGGGCACTAAATGTGTCGGGCATCGCCACCGCACTTTGTTTAGCCGCTACATTAAAAAAGCCTACTTGTATTATTAAGACACTGCTAATAATTAGCTTGCGTGGTGAAAAAAGTGATCCCATCCCATATCCTTAGGTTATTTTTATACATTGATGGCAAACATTAATGCACAGTAACAAACACTAGGTCAATATTTATACGCCACATTTAAAGAGCTTAGGATTGTTATTAGATTATCCACATGACTTTGAATAAAGTACGGCTGTTAAATTTGAGCCATCCTCTGTATGAATATAATAATGTTTAAGCTGCATACCGAGTTTTTTCATAACATTAATTGAGCCAACATTTGAGGTCAGTGCTGTAGCGCTAATTGCCTTTACTTGGCGTTGTTTTTCAAGCTCTGAACAAATAGCGCCTGCCGCTTCAATAGCATACCCTTTGCCCCAACTCGCTTACTTAAACCGCCAGCCCACTTCAATATCACTAAAATCAGGCGTATCTGAAAAAAAGCCCATCGGCCGAACAAGCACCCATCCTATAAAGGCATTGCTTTCACGCAAGGTTACTTGCCATAACCCCCACCCTTGTTGCTCGTTACGATAAGCAAGCATTCTAGGAATACTGACTGTTTTTATCTCTTCAAGCGAAGTGGGTTTACCTTGTGTTAAATACTGCATAACGGCTGGGTCTTGATCGAGCTCGTATAATTGCGGCCAATCATGTTCGTCCATTAATTTAAAACTTAATCGTGTTGTTACAGCTATGTTCATTTTCATTGTTGTATAGTTACCTCTGAAATATAATTTTCTCTAAAGGAGATAGTAAATGAAGAAATTAGCAGGTTTAGCTTTATTAGGCACTTTAATTACGTTAACTGGCTGTGAAGATGCCAACGAAGTAAAACAAGATGCAAAAGAAACAAGCGCTCAAGTGAAAGAAAAGCTTGATGAAACTTGGAATGAAGTAAAGGAAAAAACCAATGAGCTTAAAAATGATGAATCATTAAATGAGCTACTTGAAGAGAGTAAAGAAATGGGCTTAGACATGTACGACGACGGCAAAGAAGTAGCTGTTGATGCATGGATTAAAAGCAAAGAAGCGGCTGGCGAGCTGACTGAAAAAACCAAGCAAAAAGCACGTGAAATTGCCGCAGAAATTGAGCAGGCACGTAAAGAACATAAAGAAGGTTAATTATTTTTAACCATAAAAAAAGGTAAGCCATGGCTTACCTTTTTTGTTTTACTTTTAAAGTAAAATATAGATTATAGTTCAAAGTCTTTTTTGAATTTTAAACCAAACTCACTACGATCATTACTGCGCATAACGCCAACAAAGCCAGTTTGCTGTAGACGTCCTACATCGTAAACTTCGTTTAATACGTTTTCGCCATATAACGTTACTTCCATATCACCGTATGGGTTAGTGTAAGAAATATTAAAGCCAACGAGCTCACGCGAATCAATCGTTTCACTCTTATTGAAAACTGATTGACCTTGCATTTCACTGCGGTATGAGTAATTTGCATTCAATGCAACTGTGCCACCATTACTTAAATCTACAAAGTAAGAAGGCGCAACCATCACTGTCCAACGCGGAGTCAATGCTGGTGAATCACCTTTACCAATACCTTGTACGCCCTCGGCGACTTCGGTAATCTCTGAGTCTAAATAACCTACCGCACTGCGAATAGTAAAGTCATCAGTTATTGCAATTGTGGTTTCAAGTTCAATACCTTGCGCTTTAGACTGACCTGCATTCTCAACGATAGTTACAAAGCCACCACCCGCAGTTGGATCTGAGAATGGTAGTGCTAAGTCAGTGTAGTCGGTAACAAACATCGCAAGCATCATAGACACATTTTCATGTACTTGGCCTTTTAAACCAATTTCGTAGTTAACTGCTTTGGTTTCATCAAACGATACAAACTGATCTGGACCACCAAATGGGCGCGGCGGGAAACCACCTGTTTGATAGCCTTTTTGTACTTGGCCGTACACATTCATATTATTGCTAAGCTGATATGAAGCATTAATATCCCATGTCACTGCATTAAAGTCTGCACTGATGTATTTACGCTCTGAAAAGCTTGGGAAAATCGCATTCGCGTCTTTTTTATCTTCTGAGTAACGAAGACCACCGCCAATTGTTAAATCATCCGTTAAATCATAGCTACCGTTAATGTAAGCTGCGTATGAGTTTGTCTCTTGATTAATTTCAAAGAAACCTAAGCCACCAAACGAAGGCGTTATACCGTCATTTAGTAAACCATCTGGTGTATTAAATGGGCTAAATACAAAGTCTTCTGAGCGAGTAAAACCATCTTCATTAAAGAAATATAAGCCTGATACAAAGTCCATTTTGTCAAACGTTGCGTTTAACTGAACTTCAAAAGAGTATTGATCAGCACCGCCTACTTCTGGGAACTCAGATAAGTTAAGTGGTGATGCATCATCATCTAAGCCACCTTCATACTCAGAGGTGCGGTAGCTTGAAATAAACTTAGTTGTATACGTGTTATTAATTGCCCAATCAGCGGTAAATGAGGTACCCCAACCTGAATATGAGGTTGATTCAATACCGGCAACTGTTGTGCCTAAATCATCTGGATTCGATGGAATTAGGTCTTCAGTTAATAATGGGAAATCGCCATTGAATACATCATTTGAATCTAATGAATCTGTTAGTTCAATAGTATAAGGTGATTGACCTGATTCATTATCAACCCCATCTAATGAGAAAGTAAACGCTAAGTCGCTGGTGGCTTCGTATTTAAGCGCGATACGACCACTAAACTCTTGCTCTTCACCAATTTCTTTTTCAGGGTTAGCTAAATTTACCGCCGTACCTACACCGTCACGTTGTTTGTATGACGCACTGGCTGACATGCTTAAGTCATTGGTTAGTGCATTATTAAAGTAAATATCGCCAGCAATACGCCCACGGCTACCCACTTTAGCAGTTGTCGTTAAAATACCTTCATCACCAGGCTGCTTAGTAATTACGTTTACTGCACCACCTAATGTATTACGGCCATAAAGCGTGCCTTGTGGTCCACGTAGAACTTCAACTCGCTCAACATTAGGAAGCGATAAGTTAGACCCCATTTGGCGACCTAGGTAAACGCCATCTAGGTAAACACCTACACCGGGATCGGTTGTTATAATGTGATCTTGTAAACCAATGCCGCGAATAAATACAGAAGCATGTGCCGCGTTACCAACACCATAACGAGTAATGTTTAAGTTAGGAACGTATTTGCCAATGTCTTCTAAGTTACCCATATTGGCTTTATCAATAAGGTTAGCGCCTATTGATGTAATTGCAGTTGGAGATTCGAACAAGCTCTCGGTACGTTTACGTGCTGTAACTTCAATTTTTTCAAACGCGTCTTGTTTGGCAGTGGTTTTAGCTTCTTGTGCATTTACACAAGTTGTTAGGGCTGCAATAACCGCTAAACTTAACTGTGAGAGGGTGCGTAATTTCAAGGTTTTCTCCAAAGGGTATTAATTTAATTATGCGTTATATGTTGTGTAAACATAAACTGTAGGCATAAAAAAAGATGCTTAGATGCATCTTTCCTCTGGGAGTGTATTGTATTACATAAAAGTTACAAAATGTATATTTAACTTTAGTTTATACAAAAAAATTAATTTTCAGTTTTTAATCTGAACTAATTATCTCAATAATGACACAACTTTGGTTTTAAATTAAGACTTTAACATTAGCCAGCAGCCATGTTGTGCATAAATCGCACACATAATTTATTGTGAAAAACACATTAAAGCTACATGAGATTATGACAATATCCAAAGACCCTTTATATTTAAGTCTACAGCAAAGCCATTTTTAGGTGAAAAGCATGACAAAAAAACAGACCACACAATCAGCTAACATGCTTTTTAACAACAACCAGTATAATCCATTATTTTTTACTACATTGAATAACGACATATTGTTAGTCTGCTATTCAGCCCTAAATTCTCTTACTAATTACGAACTTTTAAACCAATTTATTCATACAAATAATTACCAAGGGCTCGTTATTTTTAATATCCCTAAAAATACCGATGCGGCTTCACTCAAAGAATGGCCAAATTTAAAAGGTCTTTTTTATCAAGATACTAGTGAAGAGTTGTTCAATAGAGGGTTAGATGCAATTAAACAAGGTGAATTGTGGTTTCCACGAACCATTAGTGACATTTGGATGCGCCAAATGCTCGATACAGAGCAAAAAAACGCTTTGCAAACAACTAACCTAACCGATAAAGAAATTAAAGTACTCAATCTACTCTTTAGCGGACTTCATTCCAGTGCTATTGCTGATAGTTTATTTATAAGTGAAGCGACGGTGAGAGTGCACTTACATAAAATTTATAAAAAAATAGCGGTCAAAAATAAACAGCAAGCAATTCGTTGGTGCCAAGATAACCTAAAAAATATAAATTCACGTTTATAACTAAAAAATAATTACTACTTAATACGTACTGCAGTAAATATTATCTCATCATAAATAATTCCAAAAAACTCAGCTAGTTACATTACCTTAAAATATAAAAGCCTTAATTTTCAATCTCAGTCATGTGTTCTTGTTGCAAAAAGGTAGTGAAAAGTACTTAATTTATTAATTTTAATTAGAAAAAAGTTAATCCTCGTCTTATACTGCAGCGGGATACACATGAAATTAAATAGGATACACAATGAAAAAACTATCTGTAGCAGTAGCAATTTGTTGCGCACTTGCCACAAGCAACGCGAGTGCTGAAGTTCGTATTAATGGGTTTGCTTCTATTGTCGGTGGTAAGTCGCTCGATAGTGATCAAACGTTATATGGATATGATGATGATATTTCATTTAAAAATGAAAGCGTGTTTGCTCTTCAGCTAACCGCTGACCTGCAAGAGAAGCTATCCGCTACGGCGCAGATAGTGGCTCGCGGCGAAAATGATTTTGATGCCGATTTTGAATGGGCATACTTAACTTATGAGATATCTGACGAATTACAGATCAGTGCTGGTAAAATGCGTGCACCGTTTTATCGTTACTCTGACTTTTTAGATGTTGGCTATACCTACCGTTGGGTGCGCCCACCTCAGTCTGTATATAACTTACCTTTTTCAACCTATGAAGGCCTAAGCTTATTACATACAACTCAGCTTGGTGATTGGGACTCTACTCTACAGGTTATTTACGGCAGCTTCGATGATAATATTGCCGTAGTATCTGTAAATGGTGATACCGAGCTTAATGATATTGCAGGGTTAAACTGGACATTAAGTTACGATTGGTTCAGTGCTCGCGCTGCTTACTTTGTTGCCGAAACGAGTATTGAGATTGAAAATGATACGGCCGAAGGTATGGCCCTTAACGGCTTAGAACAAGCCCTTCGTAACTCAGGTTTTGTTGACCAAGCAAACAGTATTGCTATTGACGAAGACGATGGTGCATTTTTAGCGCTTGGCTTTTCAATTGATTACAACAATATCTTGTTTGACGCTGAATACACACAGTTTGAAGTAGATAACAGTGCGCTCGCTAAGCAAACTCAATATTACACATCCTTAGGCTACCGTATGGATGAATGGCTTGTTCATTTAACCTATGAAAATAACGATGATGAGCATGACAGTAATCGTTATAATGCAATCCCAACTGTGCCGCAATTAAATGCTGGCCTTAACCAAGTTTTGGAAGGCTCTAAAGCAAAAAGTAATGTGTACACCATCGGTGCTCGTTACGACTTCCACCCAATGGCTGCCTTTAAAGTAGACTTTAGCCGCTTGAAAGACGATATAACAAATACTGAAACTGATGTAGTAGCCGTTGGCGTTGATTTAGTATTTTAATTGGAGCGAGTAATGAAAAAATTAATTTTAGCCAGCATGCTAACACTATGCAGCTCAGCAGTTTTTGCAGAAGTTGCAGTCATCGTTAACCCTGCGAATGCCAATGCAGTAAGCCAAGACGATATTAAAAAAATATACCTTGGTAAAAGCAAATCGTTTGCCGATGGCACAAAAGTAAACCCTGTTAACCAAAACGGCACTGCAGTCGCTGATGAGTTTAACGACAAGCTAGTCGGTAAATCGGGTAGCCAATTAAATGCCTATTGGTCAAAACTCGTATTTACCGGTAAAGGCACACCGCCGGGTAAACTTGATACTGACCAAGCTGTGATTGATTTTGTCGCTGCTAATGCAGATGCAATTGGCTATATCGATAGCGCAAAAGCGAATGATAAAGTTAAAGTTGTGGGCAAGTATTAGTTCACTAAATAGTTCATCAAAAAGCCCGCAATAAATTTTATTGCGGGCTTTTTTTGTAAAAAAATAATCTTTTAAGACGTCAATCAAATAGCCTATGGCTATTCAATTTTAAACTTAGCGGTTGCATCCAATAGGTTATCTGAAAGGTAATGTAAGTTTTTAGCCACATCTCTTACTGCTTTTAGTGAACTCATAGTATCTTCAAATGAAACATGCATATTAGATACGTTATCTACAACCATTGCGGCTACTGAGGTTTGCTCTTCTGTTGCAGCTGCAATTTGCGAGTTCATGCCATTAATTTCTAGTATTTGCTCTGCTATTTTTTCTATCGAAACACCCGTTTGCTCTGCTGCACTAGCATTATCGGTTGCCATATCTCTTGCAGAGGTCATCGCGCTTACAGATTCATTAGCTGCCACACTTAATGTACTTAACAATTCACGTATTTCATTAGTTGACTGTGCAGTACGAGAGGCCAGCTCACGAACTTCATCAGCAACCACGGCAAAGCCTCGGCCATGCTCGCCAGCCCTTGCCGCTTCTATCGCGGCATTTAAGGCTAATAAGTTTGTTTGCTCAGCAATTGATGTAATTACATTTAATATTTGCGATACATTTTTAGTGTCATCAGCTAACTTATTAATGGTGCTGGCCGCTATATTTATTTCATCACTTAACGTTCGCGACGCGTTTACAGACATTTTTACTTGTATCCGGCTTTGATCCACCTCTTTTTCTGCGGTTTGCACTGCATTAGATGCGCTCGCTGCTGATTGTGAAATATCCCCAACACTTTGCTTCATTTCTTCCATCGACTGTTTAACAACATCTGCATCGGTGGTTTGTTTTGTGGTTGCTCGCTCAGCTCGTTCCATTCCTTGTACAAGGCGGGTAGAGTTTTCCATTAACGGTTCACATACTGCAATCACTTCTAAAACGGTTTCTCTAAGCAGGCTAATAAAAGCATTAAAGTTTATAGATACCTGTCCTATTTCATCCTCTGAGTTAACAGCAAGCTTGGTACTTAACGACCCTTTACCACTTGCCAAAAGGCTTAAATTATTAGCGGCATCACTAGCTGATGAACCGATATTACGCGCTATCCAAATAGCCATAAGTAATAACAGTGCTAATGAAACTACCGCAACAACCAGCATTAAGTTAAGTGCGTCATCTGAGCGTGCTTTTGTATTAGCAACAAGCTGGAAAAAGCGATCATCTGCTTTTTGCTGTGCGCTTTTAAAGCTGGTTAATACGGCTTCATATAGGCTTGTTTTAAGCTGAGCTTGTTGTTGAATTTTACTGAAATCTGCCGTGCCATTAACCATACCATTGGCAATAGTTGCAGATATTTTTTCGTAATTAGCTAGTCGTGTTTTTGTATCATTATCAATATAAGAGGTATTAATTGCCTCAATCGCACCAAGATTAGTAACCAACTGCGCATAGGTTTCACTCGCCTTTGTTACTAAGTCTTGCTCACCAAAGGTTACAGCCTGGGTGTATAATTCATCTAATTTTTCTAAAATACTTACGTTAGCCAAGGTTAATTTGGCTACTTTATAAGACGATTTCTCCATTTCATTGAGTGATATGCGATTTTCGTTCATGGCAAAGTAGTTAACCAAAACGATTACTAAGAATGCGATGATCGCTATAGATGTAATTGCATGTATTTTTTTAGTAATGCTGAGGTTTTTAAAAGAGAAACCTGAAGCCATATTCATTTACTCCGTTTAATTATCTATAGTTATTATCGGCTTAAGATGCAGAAATGTTAACTTTATTTTTAACTTTAGATGCTTTTTATACATAAAGTTAAATATACAGTAGTATTCTTTCATAAACACTAACAATTGAAATATAGAGTGTTCTCCCCAATGTTCAACATTAATCCTAAAAGAGTTGTTTAATACTTTAAATTTTAGGCACAAAAAAACCAGTAACATTGCTGTTACTGGTTTTTGTATTTGGTGCGGATGGGGGGACTTGAACCCCCACGCCCGAAAGCACTACCCCCTCAAGGTAGCGTGTCTACCAATTCCACCACATCCGCATTTTTTAAGCTATTGCTTAGTGTTAAGTCCGCATGTTTATTTGAGGGAAATAAACAACTTAACGATTTAAAACTAAATTAATTTGGTACGTCAGAGCTTTGCTCTTTAGTTGATGTGACTGGCACATCTTCTTCAACTGGAGTCACTGTTTCAACAGCTGGAGCCGCTTCTAGATTTTCCCATTCGTCAGTCTTTTTAATTTGACCGGCAGTTAGGTTACCTAACACAATACTAAGCACAAAAAAGATTGTAGCTAATACCGTTGTCGTTTTCGTCATGAAATTCCCAGCCCCAGAAGAACCGAAAACTGTAGACGATGCGCCGGCACCAAATGATGACCCCATGTCCGCACCTTTACCTTGTTGGATCAAAACCATACCAACAAGCGCTAAAGCTACAATTAAATACACTACTAATAAAATTTCGTACATCTTATACGGTCCCTTTTGCACTATTGCAGATAGCAGTAAATGATTCTGCTTTTAAACTTGCGCCTCCAATTAGGCCGCCGTCTATATCTGTTTGCGCAAATAATAATTCGCTATTTTTTTCATTAACGCTACCACCATATAAGATGGTTAGCCCTTGTGCTAAATCGCTATCTAGTGCAGCAATTTTGTCACGGATAAATTTGTGAACACTTTGTGCCTGTTCAGGCGATGCAGTCTTACCTGTGCCTATAGCCCAAACGGGCTCATATGCTATCACAGATTCTTTTAGTGCTGCTACACCTAATTTATTAATTACCGCGTCAATCTGCGCAGCAACTACTTGTTCTGTTTGACCGCTTTCTTGCTCTGTTTCGCTTTCGCCAACACATAAAATAGGCGTTAGACCTACTTGTTGCGCGCGATCAAATTTTGCAGCAACGGTATCATTGCTTTCTTTGTATATGCTGCGTCGTTCAGAGTGACCAACCAGTACATATTTCGCACCGAGCTGCTTAATTAGCTCGGCATCTACTTCACCAGTAAATGCACCTGGGGTATTTTCAGACACTGTTTGCGTGCCTGTTGTTACACCACTTGCAATCATTGCTGGGACTAGAGGAAACGGAGGAAATAAAACAATGTTTACTTCAGAAGATTTAACATCGTTAATAGCATCAGACAGTTGTTGAACGAGTTCTAATGAACCATTCATTTTCCAGTTGCCTGCGACCATCGCTTTGCGTGCTGCCATTTTTCCACTCCACATTAGAAAGCGGGCGAGATATTAACTCGACTCGCCCAAAGTTACAAGAGGTTATTGTTATCAATCAGTTTGTTTGCTCATAGATTCGACAACCGCTGCTATTTTCTGTGCACTATCTATTACTATTTTTTCTTGCTCAGCTTCAACCATTACTCGTACTACAGGCTCAGTGCCTGATTTACGCAGTAATACGCGCCCTTTATCTGCTAAGCTTTGCTCTACTTCAGCAACTGCGGCAAGCACCTCTGGAGCTTGGGTCGGATCAGTACCGGCAGTGTAACGTACGTTAATCATTTTCATTGGGTACTTAGTAAAACCGGCTCCTAAGTCTTGAAGTGTACGATTTTGTGCTACCATAGCAGCAAGCACTTGTAAGCTTGAGATGATGCCATCGCCCGTGCTGATTAAATCTAAATTCAACACATGCCCTGAGCTTTCACCGCCAATTTTCCAGCCTTTTTGCTGCAGCAGTTCCATCACATAACGATCACCGACTTTACTGCGAGCAAAAGCAATGTTTTTTGCTTTTAACGCATTTTCAAGTCCCATATTCGACATAACCGTGCCTACAACACCACCGCCTAAATTGTCATCTTGTGCAGCTTGGCAAGCAATAATATAAACCAAATCATCACCGTCGAATACCCGGCCATTATGATCAACCATCATCACACGGTCGCCGTCGCCATCATAGGCGATACCAACATCCGCTTTATGCTCAAGTACTTTACGCTTTAATGTATCAACATGGGTTGCGCCACATTCATGGTTAATGTTTACACCGTTTGGCTCACATGCATGGGTGATCACCTCCGCACCAAGCTCTCGCATTACAGAAGGAGCAATATGGTATGTAGCACCATTAGCACAATCTAAAACAATTTTAATTCCTTCAAGGGATAATCCTTGTGGAAACTGGCTTTTACAAAATTCAATATAACGGCCATCAGCGCTAGATAAACGTGTTGCTTTACCTAACTTGTCAGAAGCAACACAGGTCATAGGCTCGTCAAGCATCGCTTCAATTTGTAGCTCTACCTCATCATCTAACTTTAAACCTTGGCCATTGAAAAACTTAATGCCGTTATCATAATAAGGATTATGTGATGCGCTGATCACTATCCCCGCTTCAGCGCGAAACGTTTGCGCTAAATAAGCAACTGCAGGCGTTGGCATGGGCCCTAAAAGAATAACATCAATACCTGCTGCAATTAATCCAGCCTCTAGGGCAGTCTCCAACATGTAACCTGAAATACGAGTGTCTTTACCTATAATGACTTTTTTAGTGCCATGAAGTGAGAGTACACGCCCTGCGGCCCAACCCAATTTCATCGCAAACTCTGGGTTAATAGGACCTTGACCTACTAAACCACGCACACCGTCCGTGCCAAAATATTTTCTTTCTTTCATTTAAAGTACTCCTTGTTTGCAGGCTTGATATACGCCAAGCACATCTGCGGTTTCTTTTACATCATGCACACGAATAATGTGTGCACCGTTTTGTGCGGCGATCAGTGCTCCAGCTAAACTGCCTGCCAATCTATCGTCTGTGTCTCTATTTAATAAATTACCAATCATTGACTTACGCGATAATCCCGCGAGCAAAGGAAGTCCCAATTTTGCATAATCGTTAAATTGAGCCAATATTTGATAATTATGCTTTAGTGTTTTTCCAAAACCAAAACCAGGATCTAAAATTAACTGGCTTTGTTTAATGCCAGCAGCTTCACATGCGGCTATTCGCTGGCTAAAAAAATCGTTTATCTCACCCGCTAAGTCATTATAGTGAGGAGCGTGTTGCATACTACGAGGTTGCCCTTGCATATGCATTAAACACACTGCTACCTCAGGAAACTGTGCAACCACATCGATTGCGCCGGGCTCTTGCAATGCCCGTACATCGTTGACAATATCAGCACCGGCTTCAATCGCTTGGCGCATCACCTCAGCTTTACTGGTATCGATTGAAATAACGCAGTCACTTTGCTCACGAATAGCTTTAATAATAGGAATAACACGCTTTAGCTCATCTTCAAGGCTAACATCAGGTGCGCCTGGGCGTGTTGACTCGCCACCAATATCTAAAATGGTCGCACCATCATCAAGTAATTGCATCGCATGACTCAGCGCGGCAGTTGTATTTAAAAACTGACCGCCATCAGAAAATGAATCAGGGGTAGCATTCACGATCCCCATAATCACAGGCTCTGCAAAATCAAGCGTTCGGCCGCGCGCAAGGTTAATTTTATTATTCATCGCTAACCTTAATATGTGATAATTTTGGTTATTAACATCAAACTGATACAAAAAAGCCCCGAACTTCGGGGCTTTTGGATACGTTATTTTAACGATTATTCAGCTTTATCATCAAGGTTTGTTTCATCTTTTTTAGATTCATCAGCTGGTTTTTGTACTTCATCAACTGGTTTGTCTTTAGAAACATCTTCTTTTTCTGGTTTAGCTTCATGGCGGTCATGCGCATCACGTGGTTCACGTACAGGCTGACGAGCCATTAAATCATCAATTTGCTTCGCATCAATGGTTTCATACTTCATTAATGCATCTTTCATTGCATGCAGAATATCAATGTTTTCTTTCAATATTGATTCTGCACGTTGATAGTTGCGGTCTGAGAATAAACGTACTTCTGCATCAATTACTTTCGCCGTCTCATCAGACATGCTCATAGAGCGACCACCGCCGCCACCCATGTACATCTCACTTTGATCTTCAGCGTAAAGTAATGGACCTAATTTTTCGCTTAAGCCCCACTGAGTCACCATCTTACGCGCAATATCAGTGGCACGTTCAATGTCGTTGCTTGCACCCGTGGTTACTTTGTCTTCACCATAAATGATTGCCTCAGCAATACGACCACCGTAAAGGCTTGAAATCATTGATTCTAAAAGCTCTTTAGAGTGACTAACACGATCTTGCTCTGGTAAGTACATAGTCACACCTAGCGCTCGGCCACGTGGGATAATAGATACTTTATAAACCGGGTCATGCTCTGGCACCATACGACCAACAATTGCGTGGCCAGCTTCATGGTAAGCCGTCATTTCTTTCTCTTGCTCACTCATAACCATGGTCTTGCGCTCAGCGCCCATCATGATTTTATCTTTCGCAGCGTCGAATTCAGCCATACTAACAACACGTTTATTGCCACGTGCAGCATACAAAGCCGCTTCATTTACAAGGTTAGCGAGATCAGCACCCGAGAATCCTGGTGTACCACGTGCAATCACGGCCGCTTCAACGTTATCGCCTAATGGCACTTTACGCATATGTACTTTGAGAATTTGTTCACGACCACGAATATCAGGTAAACCGACCACTACTTGACGGTCAAAACGACCAGGACGAAGCAACGCAGGGTCTAGTACGTCAGGACGGTTTGTCGCAGCAATAACGATAATACCTTCATTACCTTCAAAGCCGTCCATTTCAACAAGCATTTGGTTTAGAGTTTGCTCACGTTCATCATGGCCGCCCCCCATACCAGCGCCACGTTTACGCCCTACCGCATCAATTTCATCGATAAAGATAATACAAGGAGCTGCTTTTTTAGCTTGTTCGAACATGTCACGTACACGTGATGCACCTACACCTACAAACATTTCAACAAAGTCAGAACCCGAAATAGTAAAGAACGGTACTTTTGCCTCACCAGCAACCGCCTTGGCAAGTAATGTTTTACCTGTACCTGGAGGACCGACCATAAGTACGCCTTTAGGAATACTACCGCCTAATTTTTGAAACTTAGAAGGGTCACGTAAAAAGTCCACCAGCTCGGTTACATCGTCTTTGGCTTCATCACAGCCAGCTACATCAGCAAAGGTCGTTTTGACTTGATCTTCACTCATTAAGCGGGCTTTACTTTTACCAAATGACATGGCGCCTTTTCCACCGCCACCTTGCATCTGACGCATGAAGAAAATCCACACACCAATAAGCAGGATCATAGGGAACCAAGAAATAAAAATGCTTGCTAAAAACGATTGTTCTTCAGGTTTAACACCTTTAACGTTCACATCGCTTTTTAACAAATCATTTAAAATGTCTTTGTCATAAATAGGCATAATGGTTTGAAAACGCTCGCCACTATTTTTTATGCCAGTAATTGTGCCACTACCACTTTCAATGGACACTTCTTGTATAGAGCCGCTACGGGCGTCTTTTACAAATTGACTGTAACTTGTTTGACGATCAACTTGATCGCCGCCATTAAAGCTCTGAAATACTGACATAAGCACTACTGCAATAACCAGCCAGAGTATTAGATTTTTCGCCATATCGCTCAAGGGGTTAACCTCTTGTATCCAATTAATTTAAATTCAACTAAACGCCAAGCAACTGTACTACAGTTTGTATCCAGTCGCTACTATATATACTTCCCGAGAACGGGGACGCGAGGCATCCGGTTTACGTATCTTCACTGCTTTAAAACTATTACGTACATCTTGCAAATATTGATCAAAGCCTTCACCTTGGAATACTTTAACAATAAACGCGCCATTTTTCTTTAAAACTTGGTTGCACATATCAAGTGCAAGCTCAACCAAGTACATGCTGCCTGCCTGATCAACCGAGTTATTACCACTCATGTTAGGTGCCATATCAGACAATACCACATCTACATTTTTACCATCAATGCGTTTTAACAATGCATCAAGTACCGCTTCTTCACGAAAATCGCCTTGTAAAAAGTCAACGCCCGCTAAAGAGTCCATAGGTAAAATATCACACGCAACCACTTGGCCTTTGTCACCCACTTTTTCAGCTAAGTATTGTGACCAACTCCCTGGGGCTGCGCCTAAATCAACAACGGTCATCGCTGGGCGCAATAACTTATCTTTGTTTTGGATTTCGTCTAATTTGAAAACAGCTCGAGAGCGCCAGCCTTTTTTTTGCGCTTCTTGAACATATTTATCATCAAAATGTTCTTTAAGCCAACGTTGTGAACTGGCTGACTGTTTTTTATTTGTCATAAATTAACACGCAACTAATTAGTAATATTCTCTAGATGGCGTTAGAATACCCTTAATTCAAGCCATATTCAGCAAAATTTGTAATATCATGACATTATCAAACAAACAAAAGCAGTTTTTAAAAGGTCAGGCGCATAGCCTTAAGCCTGTAGTTTTACTAGGTTCTAACGGTTTAACCGAAGGCGTAGTAGTTGAAATCCAAAGCGCACTAGAAATTCACGAATTAATTAAAGTGAAGGTGCCAACAGACGATCGTGAAACCAAAAAGCTTATTTTTGATGCTATTGTTCGCGAAACAGGGGCTACTAAATTACAGACTATCGGTCATACGATTGTGCTTTATCGTCAAAGCCCTGAGAAAAAAATTCAATTACCTCGTGGCTAATAAGGCCATTTAAAGGTAAAACAAAAAACCAGCCATTGCTGGTTTTTTTATGCCTGCTTAAAAACCCATTGTCAGCGTTTTAACTTCATAACTATTATTTTCTAGTTTACTCACTAAATAACCTGAATCTCGTTTAAGAAAATTGAACTAAATGCCTGTTCCGAGATCCGATCTTTCGACCAAGAACGATTGGA